>VBJP01000060.1 GCA_005880165.1 Chloroflexota bacterium
GGACGTCGGCGCGGGTCGTGGCATCCGCGTTGACAATGGTGCCGTTCGAGATGAGCGTGCGCATGGCAATCCTCCGTCGGGCGAGTTGCGCAGTCGGGGTCGCGGCAGGTCAGACCTGGGAGTGGATCTGATGGTACCCCTAGGCGGATTCGGTGCCGGACTTGTGCATCCAGGGCGTGTAGGTGACGCCGATGAGCAGCCCTTCCGGGCTCAGCACCCGCGACGTCGTCTGGCCCCAAGGCTCTTCGTGCGCCCCGCGCAGGACCTGGTGACCAGCATCCTCGAGCTCGGCAACCGCCTGGGTCACCGCGGCCGGCGACTCGACGTCGAGCTCGAGCCAGGCCTGCGGCGCGGGGATGTCGTCTGGCCATGCATCGGTCCCGAACGTCGATTGGGCCGCCTGGGTGAGAGGCCAGAGCGCGAACGCCTTGACACCGTCCAGGTCATCGTTCGTGAAGTACTGGGGAGCCGCCTCTTCCAGAGCTACGCCCAGCGACTCACCCCAGAAAGCGCGGCTCTTGGCGACGTCGCGCACGATGGGCCCGAACCCCGCCACGAATGCCACCTTCATGGTTTCGTATCCTCGCCTCCAGCATCAACGGTCGAGGCGCGGATCCGATCGAGCCCGGCCTCCAGCGATCGGCGTACCGGGGCGCCCCCCGTCAGCGGAATGAGCGTGGTCATGATGGCTCCCAACAGCCCCTTGGGATGCCGCTCCCAGGTGACGTGGATGCGGCTCCCAACGTCGCGAGGTGCCACGTCGACGCTGACGAAGCTTCCTGGCTGGCAGAACCCGCTCTCCTCGACGGTCCAGGTCACGTTGTCGGGCCGCGACCAGTCATATCGTTCGCGCGCCCACACCGGTCCCCCGTTCCCCTCGCGCACCACGGCCCATGTGTCGCCCACCTGATAGACCACGAATTCCTTGCGGTTCAGGCCGGGCCACAGTGTCGGTCGGCGCTCGGTGAAGTCGATGAGGGCGGCGCGAATTCGGTCGGGCGCAACGTCGGTATCGATGTCGAGCTCCACGTGTCCCATGGCGCTCAGGCGGAAGCCGCCAGGTTGGCCGCGCCGGGAACGATCTCGCTTCCGTAGCGCTCGAGCTGCTCTTCCTCGTCGCCGTTCATCAGGTAGACGTTGAACTGGTCAACGCCCGCTGCCGCGAGCTCCTGCAGCTTCTCGACGTGCTCCGCCGGCTCGCCGAGGACGCAGAAGCGATCGGTCACCTCATCGCCCACGAATGCCGCGTTGCTCGAGCCCACCTCGGCATGATGGTGGTAGTCGTAGCCGGTACGGTCGGAGATGTAGCCGGTCAGCGACTCGGGTAGCTGCTCGCGCGGGTACTTGTTCACGAGGTCGACGACGTGGTTGCTGACGAGGGCCGGGAACCAGCGCGTCCGCTCGCGCCCGATCTCGCGTGGCCCCACGTGCGCGGGAGCCGCGGCCTGCACCTTGACCGAGCCTGCGGGACGTCCAGCAGCGGCCTCCGCCTCGCGCACCTGGCCCACGAACCAGCGGATCAGATCGGGATCGGCCAGCTGGAGGATCACTCCATCGGCCACTCGTCCGGTCATGGCCAGCGCCATCGGTCCATAACCGGCGACCCAGACTGGAAGCTTCCATTTTCCCGACCACGGCAGCTGGAGCTCGGTGCCCTCGTACGTCACCGCGCGTCCCTCCACGAGGTCGCGGATGACCACGATCGCCTCCTCGAGCGTGGCCATGCTGGTGGGTGGCTTGCCGAGCACCCGGCGCGCGCTATCCCCGCGACCGATCCCCAGGTCCATGCGGCCCCCGGAGATCTCGTCCAGGACCGCCAGGGCTGAGGCGGTAACGCTGGGCTCGCGCGTGGCTGGATTGGTGACGCAGGTGCCGAGCCGCAACCGCTCGGTGGCCTGCGCCATGAGTGTCAGGAGGACGTACGGCTCCCGCCACAGGACGTGGCTGTCGAACAGCCAGCCGTGCGTGAAGCCATTGGCCTCGGCGCGGCGGGCAAGGTCGACTTCATGGTCAAACCGATGCTCCGGCTTGAGCGTGAACCCGAACTCCACCCGTTGTCCTCCGAGAACGCGGACTAGGGACCGATGGCTGCGCAAGCCTTGTTGGCGTTGCGTCCATCAGCGGCTACGTGCATCGGTCGATCATCTGGGTTCGCGGACGGACCGCAAGCAGGGCTGGCGCGGCGCCCACCGAATCGCTCGTGCGTGGCCGCGGCACGCGGTTCGAATGGCCATACCCCCAGTTTTTCTAGCAGGACGACCTCAGGCGTCCGAAGGCTCACGGCCGGACGAGGTCGCCGTACGCGTCGGGTCGCCGGTCGCGGAAGAACTGCCAGGTCTGACGGACCTCGTCGATCTTGTCGAGGTCCAGGTCTCGGACGAGCAGCTCTTCCTTGTGCGTGTCCCCGACGTCCCCCACGAACTGTCCCCGCGGGTCACAGAAGTAGGACTGTCCGTAGAAATCGTCGTCGCCGAGCGGCTCGATCCCGACCCGATTGATGGTGCCCACGTAGTAGCCGTTGGCGAGGGCGTGGCTCACCTGCTCAACCCGCCACAGATATTCGGAGAGGCCGCGGGACGTTGCGGAGGGAATGAACACCAGCTCGGCCCCGTTCAGACCAAGGGCCCGCGCGCCCTCCGGGAAGTGCCGGTCGTAGCAGATGTAGACGCCGACCTTGCCGACGGCGGTGTCGAAGACGGGATAGCCGAGGTTGCCTGGCCGGAAATAGAACTTCTCCCAGAAGCCCTTGACGTGCGGGATGTGGGTCTTGCGGTACTTGCCCAGATAGCTGCCGTCGGCGTCGATCACGGCCGCGGTGTTGTAGTAGATGCCCGAGGTGTGCTCGTCCTCCTCGTACATCGGCACGACCAGCACCATGCCGGTCTCCTTGGCGAGCTCCTGCATCCGCCTGGTCGTTGGGCCATCGGGGATCTTCTCCGTATAGCTGTAGTACTGCGGATCCTGGACCTGGCAGAAGTAGGGTCCGTAGAACAGCTCCTGGAAGCACATCACCTTGGCGCCCTGCTTGGCGGCGTCGCGCGCGTAGCGGACGTGCTTCTCGATCATCGAATCCTTGTCGCCGGTCCACTCCGCCTGGAGCAGGGCCGCGCGGACGACACGCGCCATGGATACCTCCTGAACCGCCGAACGAGGAGGCCGATGGTACACCCCGCCCCCGGCTTCCAGACCACGACGACTCCCGCCGCCGCGGTCTGTGATCACGTGTCTCCAGCACGACGCTCCGCAATGAGCGCCACGAGGCTCAACCGAAGTCGCGGCCCCGTCGGGCGAGGGTGATCAGGACGAAGAGGTAGGCGGCGCCGAAGCTAACGAAGATGACCGCGCCGAACACGAGCCCGGGGATCGGGTCCAGGACGACGCCGTTTCGCAGGAGCTGCTGCCGCGTCGTTCCGGCACCGACGAGCACCGAGATGAGGCCGATCAGGTTGGCGCCCAACCCGAGGACCGCCAGCACCAGGCCGGTGATGCGCGCCCAGCTGCGACGGCCGAGGACGCCGATGCCGGCAGCCAGGTGCGCTGCGGCGATGCAGAAGAAGACGAAGGCGACACCGTAGAGGACGGGGCGCATCGCCTCGGCCATCGGTGCGAAATTGATCGACCCGAACTCGTCCGGATTGCTCTGGATCATGCTGGAGATGGACGTGACCAGGGCGCCATAGACGAAGAAGAGCGCCGTCCACAACAGGGCAAGGACGGCGAGCGCGAGGAGGATCACGCCCGAAGCGATCACCACGCCAGGGGTGTTGGGGCGAACCAGGTCGGTGTCGCCGCTCGCGCCCGGGGCTGACGCGGGGACGGCGGGCTGTGTCGGATCCACGAACCGCCTCCCACCAATGCGCCCTATGCACGCCGGGCGCATCGCGGATCATGGCGCACCGGCCCGGTGCACGGCAATGGCCGGTGTGAGAGCCCGGTGAAGGGTTCGACACGGAATCTTTTCGCCAGCGACGTTGTCCTGCGCATTCAGCGGATATTCACTGTCGGCACAGGAAGATCTCGATGCGCGCAGCACAGACCTCCACCGCTCATGCACCCGGCTCGGTGCTCGCGCTCCGATCGCTCCGCGAAGTTGTCTCCATCGTTCCGGCGGCCCTGATCGGGGGTGCCGGACTCGTTGCAGCCATCGATTCGTCCACGCTGCACCTGGGCCTGCTGCAGCCACTCCCCTCGTTGCTGCCTATTGACCCGGACATCTCGGAGCCGGCCACCGCCGCCATAGCGGCCATTGGGCTCTTGGGCCTGTCCATCGGTCTGGCGCGGGGCAAGCGCGTTGCCTGGTGGCTGGCAATGGCCACGCTGGCCGCCGCCCTCCTGGCGCAGGTCGAGCTGTTCAAGCACGTGTCGGCCGCCATCCTGGCGGCAGCATGTCTGATGGTCCTCATCGCGGACCGGCGCCGGTACCGCGTCGAGACCGGTCCCCGATCGCGGTGGGTTGCGTTCCTGCTCTGGGGTTTCGGAGCGATGCTGGCCATCGCGGCCGTCGGGGTGGCGGTCGGACACGCTGCCAGCCTGGTGCGCCCCGCCCGCGACACGGACCTGGGTGAGGACGCCCTGGTCTCCTGGCTTGCCTTCGGCGACCCGGGAGTCGCCGTTCAGCACCTGTTCAACGGCGGGCTCCTCCTCGCAGCAACCGTCACGGCGCGCGTCGCCGTGGTCCTGGGCGTGCTGGTGGCCCTCGCACCCGGCGAGGTCCCAACGAGCACGTCCGACGGGGAGCGGCGCGCAGCCGCCATCGCTCGCCGCTTCGGCCAGGGGGCTTTGCTTCCCTTCCTTCTTGCCTACGGTCGAGATGGGCGCCTCGCCATCGTGCTTGGCGACCCCATCGGTCCGGTGGCAGAGGCCACCTCGGTGCTGGACGAGTTCCTGGACACCTGCCGACGTTGCGACTGGGTTCCGGCTGTCTACCAGGCTTCCGCAGCTGGGCTCGACCCGCTACGCGCCCGAGGATTCGTCGCCTACCACATCGGGCTCGAAGCGATGCTCGACCTCAATTCGTTCGACCTCATCGGACCGCGCCGTGCGAACCTGCGCCACACGGTGACCCGGGCTCAGCGTGGAGGCCTCCGCTTCGAGTGGTACCCGACCGGATTAGGCGATGAGCCGCGACCGGTCGATGCCGAGCTGCTCGAGGTCGATCGCGCATGGCAGCTGGATGGACGCCCGCCACTTGGCTTCACCGTCAACCGCTACCGTCGGTCGG
>VBJP01000270.1 GCA_005880165.1 Chloroflexota bacterium
GGACCTTGCTGGTCAACGCCAGCTTCCGCTTGAGGGTCGGCGCGCGGAGGATCCACTCACGCTCCGGCAGCACGCCCATCAGCTCGGAGTTGGCGTGCATCTCGACGAACTTGAGCACGGCGGCGCGGTAGTCGTCCGGCATCCAGTCGTCGGCCTCGACCTTGCCGCCGCCCATCACGTGCGCGTAAAAGGCGTCGGCGCGCGGCTGATCGTCCATCCCGGTCAGGGTACTCCAAGACCGATGGATTCGCCCCCGGCGCAGCCTGGTTTTCAGCGCGGTACGAGCTCGAGCGTGGTGCCCAGCACGCGGTCGCGGAGCATGGCGTCGACCGATGGCCCGGGCGGATACTTGGACCGATATCCTCGGCTGGCCGCGGCAACCCGCTCCTCGTCGGTGGCGACGAGCGCGGTGGCCGGAATCTCTCGCCCGTCCACCAGGATGGCAACCGATGGATTGGCGACTGCTTCGCGGAACCAGCGGCCCCGCGTGCCGCGAACCGAACGGACGAGCACATGCCCCTGATCGTCGACGACCGGCCAGATGATCGTGACATGCCGCGGACCCTGGTCGTGCTCAGACGTCACGATCTCGATCTCCTCGGCCTGCGCCAGAAGGGCCTGGATGTCCGCGGGGAAGCGCTCGGTCATCGTGGGCTCAGCCGTGCGGGGCGCGCTTGAGCGGCCGGTGCCATCGTGAGTAGGTCTCGTCGCCAGTGACCGACAGGACGACTCGCCCCTCCCCGGCGGCCAGGATCCCGTCGCTCGGCACGTACAGGTCGACGGGCAGGAGACCGGCGGTACGAACCAGCAGGTAGTCCGCGAAGACGGCGTCAACCCGTCCGACGAGGTGGCCGTCGCGCGAGAAGACCTGCCAGCCACGCCGCGCGCTCAGCTCGGGGCGCTCGTTCACGCGGCCACCCTAGACGATGGGTTCGTCCGGCGTCGGCGGCGGAGCGGCGACCGAGAGTGCCAGGTGCTGCAGCTCGATCTCCAGGGGCAGCGCGCCGAAGGGCTCCCCGTCCAGGTGCGCCAGCGTGCCCGGCTCCCCTTCGAGGCGCGCGGAGGTGGCACGCTCGAACTCGACGGCCGGATGGTTCACGTGACGGCCGCGGTAGATCCCCGGCAGCTGCCGGACCGCCTCGAGCCGGGAGATGTCGCCGACCACGCACAGGTCGAACCAGCCGTCTGCCACCAACGCCTGGGGGCAGATCTGCATGCCGCCGCCGTAGTACATCCCGTTGGCGAAGGCCACGAAGAGCACGCGACGCTCGATCTGCCGCTCGCCGTTCGCGGTCTCGAGGGTGAGCCGAACCTCACGGTTGTGAAAGCGCCGCAGCTCCCCCAGCGTCGACAAGGCATACCCCAGGCGGCCGCGCCGCCAGCGACGTCGCATGCCGGCCATGGCGGCGGCAACCTGCGCGTCGAATCCGATGCCACCTGCGGCCACGAAGTGCCGCACGCTCGCAGTCGAGCCAGCTCCCCGCCCCGCGCTGAGAACGTCGATGCGCCTCGTCGCCGCACCCAGGGCCATGGCCAGTGCCTCGTCTGCGCGATGCGGGATCCCAAGGCTGCGCGCGAGGTCGTTGCCGTTGCCGCCCGGCAGGATGCCCAGGGAGATCTTCGCGCCGGCTTCCATCAGGCCGTTGACGACCTCTTGGATCGTCCCGTCCCCGCCCACCGCGATCACCCGATCATGCCCGCCACTGGCGGCGTACAGCGCCAGCTCCCGGGCATGACCTGGCGCTTGAGTCTTGAGCATCCGCGCGCCTGGACTGGCGAGCTTGAGCCGTTGCTGCAGCCAGGGTTGCAGCCGCAGCGCGCGACCCTCGCCCGCAAAGGGGTTGACGATCAGGAGGGGCGCACGCGGAGCAAGCACGCGGCAGATTGTGCTCTCGCCGTCCACGTGGCCGACTGAAGGTCACGGGCCGTATTGGGAGATCTGGCGGCTAACGCATGCTGGAACAAGACGTTAGACAATGCAGACCCGCCCTTCAGCAAGGAGGATCGACGCAGCACATGCATCGAATCCGTGGCGCACCAATAGCAATTGCCGCTCTCGCGGCGCTCAGCCTCACAGCCGGCCTGGCGGCCGCCCACGCTCTGCCGGCCGCATCGGATGCCGGCATCAATACGGCGCGCGAAGCGTCCGGGAAGCAGGTACCACTGGGGGTTGATGCCTCGGTGGCGAATCAGAACACGAACGATGAAAACTCAGACGTTGCCGGCGC
>VBJP01000272.1 GCA_005880165.1 Chloroflexota bacterium
TCCTCACGTGCATCGGCCCGGACGCCGCCGAGCAGATCGCGCTAGCCCAGGCGCGCCTGGCATGGCAGGAGGTGACGGACGAGGCGGGCCTCTCGCGCGGACAGATGCGCAGTCGGCTGACGCGCGTGACCAACGGGGCGGCGCGGATCGAGGTGACCGACGCGATGCTGGCGGGCGAGCTCCGCCTCCGGGCCGACGCCCTGGCCTGGGCGGCGAATCGCCGGATGCAGGACCGGCCGGGGGCCAGTCTGCGCATCACCTCCCTGACGATCGTCGTGGGTCGGGTCGAGCGGGGTGGGTCCCTATAATCGGCATCGGCCTGGGCCGCGTTCCATCCATCGCACCTCAGAGCTGCCGGCATGACGAATCGACTCGCAACCCGTATCGGACTCCCGGTGCCGGAGGAGCGACCCGCCGACACGCGTGACGTGCTGCGGTTCCGAGAGCCCGCAGTGGGTGCCGAGGTTCGGACCAAGGGCAGCCTCTTCCTGCTGGCGCAGGTGACCGGAGGCGACGCGGCGGTTGGCCGGGCGGCCTCGCAGGCCCTCGAAGCCCTGGAGCACGACTACTACTACGACCTCTCCGCCGGCGCACTCGGCGCATTGGGCAAGGCCCTCGCCAATGCCAACCGCCGCCTCTACCACCAGCGCGGAAAGCTGGGGATCCCGCGCCGCGCCGGGGTGAGCGTGATCGCGGTCGCCATCCGCGGGCGTGAGGCGCACGTCGCGAAGCTGGGCCCCGCGTCCGCGGTCATCGTCCGCCAGTCGCGGATGTACGAGCTGCCCCCGCCGCCGACGGCAGCCGAGGAGGACCCGCGCGTGCGACAGCGCAGGGTCGCGGCGACCCTGGGCGAGGCCCTCGAGATCGAGCCCTACAGCTGGCAGGGGGAGCTCGCGCCGGAGGACCGCATCGCCCTGGTGAGCCGCAACCTAGCCCAGGTCGTGGGGGTCGATGAGCTCAAACGCGCGCTCGCCCTGCTGCGTCCCTCCCAGGCGGTCGAGCATCTCCAGCACCTCTTCCAGATCCGCGGCGGCCGCGGCTCGGATGGCGTGCTGGCAATTGAGATCAGCGCGCTGCCGGCCACCGCCACGACCCACCACCTCGAGCCTGTCCATGCAGCCGAGCCGCTTGCGGGGCTGCCGGATCAAAGCCCGGTCCCCCTCGCCGATGCCATCGGGCGCTTCTTCCATCGCTCTGGCGACGCGATCGACGGTTTGCAGGCGGCGCTCGGACGTGGCGGGCTGCGCCTCATGAGCTGGATCCTGGCCTTCGTCCCGCGCCGGCGGCCTCGGCTGCGGACGGTGGCCCGCACCGAGATCCGGGAAGAAGAGCGCCGTCACCGGCTGGGGTTGCTGGGCATCGGGGCCGTGGCAGTCCTCATCGCCCTCGGCGCAACCGTGGCGAGCCTGCCCGCGGCACGCCCGGCGGAGGCCATCCCCCGGGCCGCTGTCGCGCGCTCGGCGATCGCCGAGGCCAAGGACCTGGTCGAAAAGGTCGCGACCAAAGTAGATGGCCAGAACCTGGTGACTCGCGCGCCGGAGCGGGCGAAGGGCTACCTGAATGACGCGTACAAGGCCCTGCAACTCGCCGCCAATGCGGGCATCAGGCCCGAACAGCTCGCGTCGCTGCAGACGAGCGTCGACCGCGGCCTCGATGCGCTCTACCAGGTGACCCGCCTCAGCGACATTGCTCTGATCCTCGACCTGCGTCGCAGCTTCGAGGACTTGGTTCCGCTGCGCATGGTGGCGGCCAGCGACGGCTCCCTGTGGATCGCGGAGACCGGTCGCGGCCGCGTCATCCGGGTAGATCCAGCACGGAAGCGGGCGACCGTGGTCTATCGGGCCGGACAGCAAGTCTCAGGCCGCACCACCGGGGAGCCATGGCTGATCGCGACGGCGGCTACCGACGTGGTCGTGGTGGATCGCCAGCGCCAGGCGTGGCGCTTCGACCTCGGCCAGCGTTCGCCGCGGCGCCTCGTTCTGAGCGGCATCGACAGAGTGAGCTCCAAGGCCGCGTTGCTGGTCGCCCTGCAGCATCGGCCGCCGCTGCAGATCTTCAACCTGTACCTGGTCGATCCCGGCGACGGACGGGTGAAGAAGTGGACGCCGCCGGCGGTGATCCCGATCACCTATCGATCGGCTCCGGAGAGCTTCCTCACCGCCAGGCCCGACCTCTCGGTGGCCTCCGCCACGGACCTGCAGGCGGACGCGAACCTGTGGCTCCTGCATGCGTCGACCGTCACCCGCGTGAACTTCGGTCGCCCGCTGGCCCAAGCGGACTTCTCCTTCGATCCGCCGCCTGACCGCGAGGTGCGTCCCACCCTTGGCTACCGGCTGCTCCGCG
>VBJP01000271.1 GCA_005880165.1 Chloroflexota bacterium
GAATCTATGGTTCGTCCACATGGTCCACACGCCTACGAGGGACCACGACGGGTATTCTTCCTCTATTCATTTCGATACGTAGTTAGGGGTCTCCGCTCGCCATGTTGCGGACTCGTGAGGGTGAGGTCGTAATGAACGTCTCGGTGATGCAGGAGAACCTCGCGCGCGGGCTCCAGACAGTGAGCCGAGCGGTGAGCAGTCGGGCCACGCTTCCCGTTCTCGCCAACGTGCTCCTCAAGACGCAGGACGCAGGTCTTAAGCTGACTGCCACCAACCTCGAGATCGGCATCAGCTCCTGGGTCCCGGGCAAGGTCGAAGGCGAGGGCGAGATCACGGTCCCGGCCAAACTGATCACCGACCTGGTGGCGTCGCTGCCCAACCAGCGCATCGACCTCGAGCTGTCCGTCAAGGACCGCACCCTCAAGCTGACCTGTGGTGGCAGCCGGGCCTCGATCAAGGGGATCGAGGCGGATGAGTTTCCGGTCGTGGCAGTCATCGGCGAGGCACCGACCACCGCGATTCCGTCGCGAACCCTCCGCGAGGCACTGACGGAGGTCGTCTTCGCTGCCGCCTCGGACGAGAGCCGACCCATCCTGACCGGCGTCCTCACGCGCTTCGTCGGGGAGACGGTGACGCTGGCAGCGGCCGACAATTACCGCATCGCGGTTCGCACGCTGGCGGTTGCTCGTCCCGTCGCCACCGAGCTGACGATCGTCGTGCCGGCGCGGTCCTATGCCGAGCTGGTCCGGATCCTTCCCGACAGCGATGACCCCATCGAAGTCACGGTCACACCCAACCGCAGCCAGGCGCTCTTCCACGTGGAGGGCACCGACTTGGTCAGCCGTCTCATCGAGGGCCAGTTCCCGAACTACGAGCCCGTTGTGCCCAAGCGCGATGCGTGGACCGCGCGAGCGGTCGTCGACCGCGAGACCTTCCTGGCCGGCACGCGCCGGGCCAGCATCTTCGCGCGAGATAGCGCCAACATCGTCAAGGTCGAGGTAGGTGGCGACGGATCCGAAGGCGCGGGGATCGCGATCACCGCGCATGCCGCCGACGTCGGCGACAACGCGGATTCGCTGGAGGCGGCCGTTGAGGGCAGCCCTACGACCATCGCCTTCAACGCCCGTTATCTCATCGACGTGCTTGCCAACCTGGGATCGGACGAAGCGGCGCTCGAACTGTCCGGCCCACTAGCGCCTGGGGTCATCCGCGGGGTTGGCAAGGATGACTACGTGCACGTCATCATGCCGGTCCGCACCGCCAGCTAGACCGATGTCGCCGACGCCGGCGCGACGCCGGCGCGGCCGCGCCTGAAGCATGCGTCTCGTCCGCCTGGCCCTGGAGAGCTTTCGGAGCTATCGCGCGGCCGAGCTGCAGCCGGATCCGGGCCTGACCATCGTGGCTGGCCCGAACGGCGCGGGCAAGACAAACCTGCTTGAGGCCGTGCAGGTGGCGATCACCGGGCGATCCCCACGTGCCACGGCGGACGCGGAGCTGGTCCAGCATGGAGCGCCATTCGCGCGGATCAGACTCGAGCTCCTCGATGAGCGCGGGTCCGAGGTACGCATTGAGGCGCTGATTCCCGGCTTGGACGCGCCGCGGGAGGTGCGCAAGCGGGTGACCGTGAATGGCCTGGCGCGTCGAGTGGGTGGCCTTGGCGAAACGATGCGCAGCGTCCTTTTCCGGCCGGAGGAGATGCTCCTGCTGGTGGGCTCGCCGTCCGAGCGCCGCCGCTTCATGGACGCGATCGTCGCGCAACGCGACCGTCCTGCGGCCCGAGACCTCGCAGAGCTGGCGCGTGTCCTCGCCCAGCGCAATGCCCTGTTGCGCGCCATCCGGCACGAAGAGGCCGGCGAGGACGAACTCGGGTTCTGGGATGAGCAGCTGGCCCTGGTGGGGGGCATGGTGATGGCAGAACGGCTCGCGGTCGTCGGCCGCCTGGGTGAGCTGATCGGGCCGTTGCACGATGCCGTCGCCCCGGAATCGGAGCGCGGTGATGCAGTGCGACTGGCGTACGCGGATTCGCTGAAGGACGCCTGGCCGGATCGCGCGACGGGTGCCGAGGCGGCCCTCGAGGACAAGCCGGCCCTGGCGGCTCAGCTGGCCGCCGCGTATCGGCGCCGCCTGGCTGGTGTGCGTCAGAAGGAAATCTGGAACGGCGTCTCGCTGGTCGGGCCGCAGCGCGACGACCTTTCGGTGCAGCTCGATGGCCGCGAGGTGGCCGCGCACGCCTCGCGGGGCCAGCAGCGGACGATCATCCTGGCGATGAAGCTTGCCGAAACGGACCTGCTCAGCATGGATGGACCGTCGCCCCTGGTCCTGCTAGACGATGTCTTCAGCGAGCTGGATCGCCAGCGCTCCGAGCGCGCCCTGGAGCTGCTGCTGGCGCGCGGCCAGGTGCTGGTCACCATGGCCGACCTGTCGAGCCTCCCGTCCCGACGGCGCCGCAGCGTCCCGATCTGGC
>VBJP01000273.1 GCA_005880165.1 Chloroflexota bacterium
TCACCTGCTGCGTCACCAAGTCGGTCGGGTCCTTAGTCTGGAACTTGATCCGGTCCTGGTTCACCTGGACGCTTTCGGAGAGCGTCGACCGGGGAGCAAGAATCAACGCGCTGGTGCCGGAACCTGCACTCGCGAGTGCGACCGCAGCAACCGCTGTCGCGGCAATCAACGCGAGCCCGATAGTTACGGCCAGGACGCGCCTGCGATTGAGCCTCATCTCTCCTCCTTAACGTTGGCTTCAAACTGCCGCATGATTGTTGGTTAGCCTCAGCCCGATGACAAGCCGCGGCACCATAAGCGGCTCGACGCTACCTCCGGCCAGGCCGGCGAGCGAGCTCCGGGCGAGGCGGGCAGACCTGGAGCCCACGAACTACTAAGCCGAGGCTTGTTCCTGAGCAAGGGCCAGCTGGTCGACATCGAGGGGCGTCTCCAGACCCGTCAATGGGACGACGACGCCGGAATCCGCCACTGGAAGACCGAGGTCGTTTCCGCCGGTCTCGAGATGCTCTCCGGGCGCGGCAAGAAGGAGTACGCCAAGGAGGTGCAGTCGGCTGCCGCCGATGAGGCGGACGCCGCGGCTCCGACGGATGGCCAGGGCGAGGTCGCCGACGAGGAGCTGGCCGTCGCGATGTGACGGATCGGGGTGGCCGGCTCAGGCCGGTCACCCCATTTCCTGAGCCGATCGAGGACTCAGGCCTGGTCGAGCCCCCAGGCCGGCAGGCTGGAGATCAGCTCGTCGGCGATGCTCGAGAATGGCTCCAGGGCGCCGGTGATGGCGTCAATCGCGCGCTCTCCGAGCCCAAGGCTCGGGCCGTTGGGGGTGTCAGCCGAGGCGATCCATCGGCCGTTGATCTCCCGCAGCCGCACATCGACCCAGAAGAGCGAGCAGGTGAGTCGAAGCACGATCACGCCATAGGTCTAGAGCATTCACCTTGCCACACGCCTTGCAACGTCACATCGCCAGTCGTTACAGCGCATGGGATGCCCCTGCGGGTACTCGAAGTCGGCTTCGCCCAGAAGGGTGAAGCCGACCTTGCGGCAGATCGCGTTGGAGGCTGCGTTCTCCACCGACGGAAAGGCGTGGACGTACCGGTGTCTCCCGTCCGAACCCGCGCGATCCAGCGCGAGGGCGGTTGCCCGCGCGGCGATGCCACGCCCCTGGTAGGCGGGTAGGACACCCCATCCGATCTCGTAGATGAGCTCCCCGTGCCACTCCTTGTGCCAGTAGCCGACGAAGCCGACCGGCTCGCGGTCGGGGCCGGCGAGGATGACGAGCATGTGACCGGTCCCGGTCCCTGCGAGCGCGACGTAGCGCGCGTGGCGCGAGGCGATCTGCTCGGGCGACTCCGGCCCCCCGAGATAGCGAGTCATTACGGGATCGCCCATGGTGGCCTCGAGCAACCGGAGGTCGCCTTCCTCCCAGTCTCGCAGCGACATCGGCTCCATGGCAGGTTCGAGCCTAGTCGATGGCGTGCCGGTGCCGGGATCGTCGCCAGGTTCCGGGACTCGATTTCCGCGCCTCGCCCCTATACTTGCGCCTCGTCACCGCACGACGCGTTCGTGTGTCTGCAGCGGAGACCCGCTCATGAGCGACCCCTATCCGTACAACGGCCGCATCAGCCGGTGGGAGGAAGTTGCACCCGGCCTGGTCATCGTGGGCGTCGAAAGCCTCGACCCGCCGTTCGCTTTCGAGCCGGGCCAGTACGCGACCCTGGGTCTCATGGGTTCGGAGGGCAAGCTGATCCAGCGGCCGATGTCGATCTCGTCCTCCGCCGACGACCTCTCCGAATACGAGTTCTTCATCCGCCTCGTCGAGGGCGGCGCGTTCACCAACCTGCTCTGGGAGCGCAAGGTGGGCGACCCGATCAACATCAAGGGCCCCAAAGGCCGCTTCCTGCTGCAGGACGATGGGCGCGCGGCCCTGTTCGTCGCTTCCGGCACGGGACTGGCGCCGTTCATGAGCATGCTCGATACGCTCCGCGATCGTGGCCAGGAGCGGCAGGTCGTGCTGTTGCACGGCGTCAGCCACGAGCACGACCTGGCCTGGAGGGACGAGCTCGAGGCGCTCGAGCGGGAAGGGTTTCCGATCCGGTACGTGGGCACGATCTCGCGGCCGCAGCAGAACCCGAGCTGGCGAGGCCTGACCGGTCGCGTCGAGACAATCGTGGAGAGCCAGCTCGACGAGCATGCGCTCACTCCGGAGACAGCGACCCTCTACTTGTGCGGTAACCCGGAGATGATCGTGGCCGTGGACGAGAGCGCCCAGGCGCGCGGCTTCGACGCCGAGCAGGTTCGCAAGGAGCTCTACTGGCCAAAGGGGCGCACGCACGGCGTGGCGGTGGGGGCGGGCGCGGCGGTAACGGATGCCGAAGACGACGACGAGGCCGACGAGGAGGCCGAACCGTGACCGGGGCGGCAGGGCGCGCGACCAAGGACGGTTACTACCTCACCACCGCGATCTTCTACCCGAGCGCTTCGCCGGCCTTGCACTCGCTCTTCGAGGCCGTGGGAGCCGATGCCCTGGCCCGTTACCAGCGCCTGCTCGGCAACGAAACGCGCTTCCTGACCGGCATGGACGAGCACTCGGCGCAGGTCGAGCCGCTCGCCCGTCAGCACGGGACGGATCCGCGGTCGCTCGTGGACGAGTGGGCCGCGAACTGGCGGACCGCCTTCGACGGCTTCGAGATCAGCTACGACCGCTTCATCCGCACCACGGATGCCGATCACCTGGAGGCCTCGCTCGAGATGGTCCGGCGCGCCCAGGCGAACGGTGACATCTACAAGGGCACCTACTCGGGCTGGTACTG
>VBJP01000276.1 GCA_005880165.1 Chloroflexota bacterium
TCACGCCCGAGGGCGAGCGCCACAGCGCCTTGATCAGGCGGGTCGCCGAGGCGAGCATCGTGATCCGCTCGCCGATGGGCGGCAGGCTCATGCCGTACATCGCGTGCTCTTCCTCGTGCCAGCCGGCACCGAGGCCCAGCACGAAGCGGCCGGCCGCCACGTGATCCATCGTCGCTCCCGACTTGGCGGTCAGCGCCGGATGCCGGTAGGTGTTGCCGAGGACCAGGTGTCCGATCTGCAGCCTGCGGGTGCGCGCCGCCAGCGCAGCGAGCGTGATGAACGCCTCGTGGCTTCCGCCGCCACCCTCGCCGAGCGCCACGAAGTGGTCGAAGATCCAGCCGGAATCGAAGACGGGGAGCTCGTCCGCCAGCTCCCAGGTGGCCAGCAGCCTGGGCCAGTCGACGTTGGTCTGGGATGTCTTGAAGCCGACCTTCACCAAGGGAGTTTATCGGCCGCGTTCAGGACATGGCCATCGGGACCCCGCGGCGGATCGAGGAGATGCCCGTGACCGATCCTGACCTGATCGTCGAGCACGCTTTGACCGATGAGCTGCGCGCCTGGCTGACCGAAAGGCTGCGCTACCCGGTGCTGGCGGTGCTCACCGACCAGGGCGCACCCAGCCAGTCCGTGATGTGGTTCGACCTGGACCTGCAGCAGCCGGACACGATCCTCATGAACACCAAGGAGGGTCGTGCGAAGGCGCACTACCTGCGGCGCGACCCGCGAGTCAGCCTGTGTTTCGAGGATGAGCTGACCTGGGTCGCCATGCACGGCCGCGTCGAGCTCGACGAGGACCCGGAGCGGGCGCTCGACGATATTCGCGCGCTGGCCGTGCGGTACGGCGACGACCCTGGCGTGTTCAACGGCCAGCGGCGGCTGACTATCCGCCTCAAGGTGGAGAAGGTCATCCGGCATGGCTGAGCCGATCAAGCTGGGGATGCTGGCCTGGAACCAGTACACGGACTGGCCGGCGTTCCGCAAGGCGGCGGTCGCTGCCGACCGCCTCGGCTACGACGACCTCTGGACCTGGGACCACCTGTACCCCATCGTCGGCTCGCCTGAAGGCCCGATGTTCGAGGGCTGGCTGAGCCTGGCCGCCTGGGCCGAGGCGACACAGCACGCTCGCATCGGTCTGATGGTCGGAGCCAACACCTTCCGGAACCCCGCGCTGGTCGCGAAGATGGCGACCACCCTGGATCACATCTCGGACGGGCGCGCCATCCTGGGGATCGGAGGCGCGTGGTTCGATACCGAGCATCGCGCGTTCGGCATCGAGTTCGGGCAGTCGCCGGGCGAGCGGCTGCGATGGCTCGACGAGGCGGTGCGCATCATGCGGGGCATGCTTGACGGCGAGGAGCCCTCCGGGGACGAGCGTTACACGACGCGCGGCGTCCGCAACATGCCGCCGCCCCTTCAGCCCCGGCTTCCGCTGCTGGTGGGCGGGGGAGGCGAGCGACGGACGCTGCGCACGGTCGCCAAATACGCGGATGCCTGCAACGTGGGTGGCGGCTTCGCCAACGTGAAGCACAAAGACGAGGTCCTGCGCCGCCACTGCGCGGAGGTGGGCCGTAACGAGGCGGAGATCGAGCGCACGGTGGGCACCGGCGTGTGCGTCATCCGCGACGATCCCGCCGAGGCGCGGCGCGTCTTCGAGAAGCTCTTCGAGGGCAACGGCGGCGCGAGACCGTGGAAGGATCAGCCGGTCGGGACCCCTGAGCAGATCGCCGACATCCTCCGACCGTACCTGGAGATCGGCTTCCGGCACTTCGTCGTGGGTTTCCCATACCCGTACGACGCGGAGACCATGGAGCGGCTGATCCGCGACGTGGTGCCCTTGCTCCAGGCCTGAGGTGAAGGTCACCCTGCTGGCCGGCGGGACCGGTGGAGCGAAGCTGGCCCACGGCTTCCAGCAGGTCCTGGCGCACGGTGAGCTGACGGTCATCGTCAACGTCGCGGATGACACCGAGCTCCATGGGCTGCGAGTCAGCCCGGACGTGGACACCGTGCTCTACACGCTGGCCGGGCTGGCCAACGCGGAGACCGGCTGGGGGGTGAGCGGCGACACATGGACGGCGCTGCACATGCTCGGCCGATACGGCGAGCCGACCTGGTTCCGCGTCGGCGATGCCGACCTGGCGACGCACGTCCGGCGCGAGCATCTGCTTGCCGGCGGCGCTTCCCTGACCGATGCGACGCAGTCGATGGCTGAGGCCCTGGGGGTTCCGAGCCACATCCTCCCCGCCACCGACGATCCCGTACGAACCATCCTGCACACCGATGCCGGCGAGCTCGAGTTCCAGGACTACTTCGTCCGGCTTCGCCAGGAGCCGGAGGTGCACAGCGTCCGATTCGACGGCATCGACGGCGCACGCCCGACTGACGAGGTGCGGATCGCCCTGGACTCCGCAGAACTGATCGTCATTGCACCGTCCAATCCCATCGTGAGCGTTGAGCCGATCCTTGCGCTGCCGGGGATGCGCCAAGCGATCCGGTCAGCCGGTCAGCGGGGAACGCGGCGCCTGGCTATCAGCCCCATCATCGCGGGCGCCGCGCTCAAGGGTCCGGCGGACCGCATGCTCGCGTCACTCGGCCACGAGTCGAGCGCCCTCGGCGTTGCTCGCATGTACGCCGGCCTGATCGACGCGTTCGTCATCGACGAGGCGGACGCGGAGCTGGCGCCGTCCGTTGAGCAGCTCGGGATGGAGGCGGTGGTGCTTCGGACCGTCATGCGCCGCGACGCCGACCGGGCGGCCCTGGCGCTTGCGCTGCTGCCGGCTTGAGCCTCGCTATGCTGCGCGGATGGCCAGCCGCGTCATCGTTCCGCACCGCGGATTGGCGGCCTCGAAGTCGCGCCTCTCTCCGGTCCTATCAGCGCATGAGCGCGGCGAGCTGGCCGCTCACCTGTTGCGGCGCGTGCTGCGCATCGCGCGGCAGGCCGTGCCGGAGGTCATGGTGATCTCGCCGTCTGCGGACCTCGCCGACCTGGTGGAAGCCACCGGAGCGCGGCTCCTGGTCCAACGGGGGATGGGCTTGAACGAGGGACTCGACCAGGCTCGAGACGCCGCTATAGGCGACGGGGTCGAGACGCTGGTCGTGCTGCATGGCGATCTCCCCGAGCTGGACGTTCCCGACATCCAGGCGCTGGTCGCGGCTGTGCCGCGCGACGGCGGCGTGGCGATCGCGCCCGATCGCCGCGGAACCGGCACCAACGGCCTGGCGCTGCGACCTCCGAATGCCATCCCCTTCCGATTCGGAACCGATAGCCTCGCGGCGCACCGGGAGGCGGCAAAGGCAGCCGGAATGCCGCTGTCCATCGTTCGGCGCCCGGGCCTCGCCTTCGACCTCGACACGCCCGACGACCTGGGGGAGTGGCTGCGGAGCGGAGTCCTGGCGTGACCGCCAGGGTCGAGCTGCTGGCCCTCGACGGCATTCCCGAAATACGGCCCGGCGACGACCTTGGGGCGAT
>VBJP01000274.1 GCA_005880165.1 Chloroflexota bacterium
TTCCGTCCAGCTCGATCAGCAACGTCGAAAGACATGAAGCACCCGGCTGCGTCGTACCGTCGATCACCACTGGTTCCATGACGGTCGGGAGGGATGTAATGGGCTGGATCGTATGCGCTCCCGGACCCGGGATGTTGAAGGCAATGGTGTCGGTCCCCAAACTGGCGTTCGCGTCCAAGATCGCCTGGCGCAAACTGCCCGAACCCGAGTCGGCCGTCGTCGTGACAGTGAAGGTCATCGCCGAGACGGGCGAAACGGCCAGGCTGGTGAGCATGGCAGCGCCCGCGAGGACGCAAAGGAGCCGTCGCATGCTGACTCCTCCGACACTTGCAGCGGCTCTACGAAGCACCCACAAACGCGCATGCGTTCGGGCCGCCGAGGCATGGCGAGCAAGAGTCAGTACGAAGGAAGCTGGGGCGCAAACTTGGGCGGACACATCCCCTGCCAGTCCGCAGGATCATGCCACGCCGCAGCCGAAAGTACCAGCCCGTTGCCGTTGGTCAATGGGCGGTGAGGACGCACCTGGGTGATCGTGCTTACCGGGCGCTTAACCGCTCCGGCGCACCCCGCTCGGATGTCTTTCCGCGGAAACAGCCTGGTCCCAGGGTCGCGGTTAGCGTCAGAGCACGACACGATAACTCCACGGGTTTTGCACTGATCGCCACGCTCCGTGCCACTGCGCTCAGACCTATCTGCCTTCCAAGCTGCATGTCGCGGGTTCGAGACCCGTCTCCCGCTCCAACCCTCATTCCGACCTCAGGCGCGGTTCTCGAACAGCGCCGTAAGGAAGTGGATGATCAGCCAGGCGCTGGTCATGGCCGTGTTGAGATCCGCCTGAGCCGCGCTGGTCTCGACGATGTCAAAGCCAACGACCCGTCCCTTGGCCGCGATCACCGCCAGGAGCTCCCGAAGCTGCCGATAGCTCAGCCCGCCCGGCTCGGGCAGGGTCGTCGCCGGTACGAGCCCCCCATCCAGGACGTCGATGTCGATCGAGACATAGAGGTTCTTCCCGGTTCGGACGAGCCGATCCACGATGGCGGTGGGACCCTCGTCCAGGATGGCCCGGGTGGAGGCATACCCGACCCCTTTCGCCTTCAGATCCTGGTACTGGTCGGGGTCGACCGAACGAAGACCCAGCGCGCTGATGTGCTCGACGGTGGGGAGCTCCGAAAGGCGGCGCAGCTGGCTGCCGTGCTGGAAGCGGGAGCCGTAGATCTCGTCCGCGAAGTCCGGATGGGCGTCGATGTGCACTACGTCGAGCGGCCCGTGGACCTTTGCCACGCCTCGCCCAACCGGGAAGCTGATGGAGTGGTCGCCGCCAACAGCGGCCACCATGGCTCCGCGTTCGGCGATCTTGCCGGACACCTCCGTCATGCGCCGATGGCTGAGGTCGACGTTGCCGCCGGCGACGAAGACGTCGCCGCAATCGGCCATTCGGACGCCATCCAGGTAGTGGCGCTCGGTCTCGATGTCGAACCAGCCAGCGCTCGTCCCGTCAGGTTTCGTCTCCCGAAGGCGCGTGCGGGTCTCGCGCACCAGGCGCGGCCCGGCGTATGCACCCGACCGGATGAACGGGATGATCACGCCCTGGTCCCACGGCACCCCGATGAACCCGACCTGGGCTTCGAGCGTGTCGAGGTCATCGCAGACCGGTGAGCCGAAGAAGGTCCGGGTCGCGGAGCGGACGAGCGGCTGCATGCTCAACGATCGATCACTCCTCAAGGGGTTGTCAGGCCATCGGGCTCAAGGTACAAACATCGGCGATACGGACGCAACCGGCCGGGGCAACGTCGCCGGCCGTACGCCGGTCTGCGATTCGCGTCGCGTGAGCTACCCGTGAGCTAGTGCTGCGGCCGGCCAGTCGAGGAGGAGACGACGTGACGCGCCCATCCGCCCTTGTGCGGTTCGTGGCCCTGGCGGTGGGCCTCATCATCGCCGGCTGCCAGTCCGGCGGCGAAGGGAGTGCATCTCCCAGCACCGGCGGAAGCGCCGCAGCGAGCGAGGTCAGCGTCACTGCCCCGACCAGCCTGGTCAAGGCGGGGACCGTGACCGACTGCGTCGACATCGAGTACCCGCCCATGGAGTACTTCCCGTCGACATCGGTCACGGATCCGAACCAGGCCATCGGCTTCGACGTCGACGCCGCACGTGCGGTGGCCAAGGCCTGGGGGCTTCCGCTCGAGGTCCGGAACGTGTCCTTCGCGGGTCTCATCCCCGACCTGACCGCCGGGCGCTGCGACATCGTGTGGACCGCGCTGTACGTGACCGAGAAGCGCCTGGCCGTGGCCGACGCCGTGCCCTACATGGCGACCGGATGGGTGCTCATGGTGCCCAAGGGCAACCCAAAGGCCATCAAGTCACCGGACGACCTGTGCGGCAAGACCATCTCCATCCAGACCGGTGGGCAGGTGGAGACGGAGAGCGCGGCGCAAAGCAAGAAGTGCACGGCGGCCGGCAAGCAGGCCATCACCATCCAGGGTTATCCAAAGGTCGCCGATGAGCTCCAGCAGATCGTGGTCGGGCGGGTGGACGCCGTCTGGGAGACCGATAGCGCCATCTCGGACTTCCTGCTCAAGCACCCGGACCGGTACGAGGTCGCCTACGCCTTCCCAAAGGCCGATTCCTATGGCGTCTACCTGCAGAAGAACAAGGCGGATCTCAAGACTGCCCTCACCGATGCACTGAAGGCGCTCAAGGCATCGGGCAAGTTGGCGGCTCTCTGCAAGCAGTACCAGATCGACCCGGTCGTCCTCGACGCCATCAAGTAAGGGTCAGGCACCGACCCATGTGGCGCGGTCCTGAGGTATCCGGGACCGCGCCGGTCGTCCCGAAGGTTGCGCGGTGAACTTCGATCCGTCCGTCTTCTTCGACGCCCTGAC
>VBJP01000275.1 GCA_005880165.1 Chloroflexota bacterium
CTGGAAGAGCGGCAGCTCCGTCCACAGCCTCGCGGCACCCACGCCGCTCACGGTCAGGATGAACGTGCTCCACGTCAGCATGGCCAGCTGGGTGGCCAGGCTGGCTACGAAGGCGACGAGGGGCAGGACCACGAGGGGAATGCTGACCTTCGACAGCACGGTCGTGAGGTCCGAGACCGGCAGGGACTTCCAGAACAGGATGCTGCGATCGCGGCGCTCGCCGTGGAGCGCGTCCAGGCTGTAGAACACCCCGACGATGTACGCCGTCACGATGATCAGGGAGGCGGCGAGGCTGTACGGCATGACGACCGCGGCGTGCTGCTTCGCCGGCTCCAGCGCCGCCAGCGCCCGCATGCGGTGCGGCAGGCCGAGAGCCCGGATCGAGGAGCCGAACAGCACCACCGCGGCCACAGCCAGCGGGGCGGCGTAGATCGAACGGTTCTCCCACAGCTCGCGGCGCAGCGACCAGTACAGCAGGCGAGCGGCCGGCACGGCCGCGGGCGCGACGGCCTGCGAGTCGCGGGAAGGATCCGGCACGGCGTCCGAGTGGGTGTTCATGCTCGGCTCTGCTTGCCCAGAAGTGGATGGGGTGCTCCAGGTCGGATCGGTTCCCGGTGGCGGCGAAGGCTCACGGCTGCGGCCAGGACTATCGCGGCGGCACCCACCCCGATCCACGGGCCGAGGCTGGCCAGGAATGGCCCGGGGATGAGTTGCGTGGAAGGACCGGGGGGAAGGCCAGCCCACGCCCGGGCGAAGAGAGCCTGCGTGAACCATGCGAGCACGCGATACGGAAACAGCGATGCGAGGTGAAGAGCGCGAAGCGTCATCGTGTCGAGGAAGGAGATCGCGGAGGGCGGCAACACGGCCCACAGGAGCGTCGCGCGCCGCGCCCAGCCGAAGACCAGCAGGAGCCAGCCATAGAGGGGCGCATGCCAGAGCGCGATGGTGGGCAGGGCGTAGAGCACGGCCAGCGACATCTTGAGCCACACCGACCGGGCCCAGAGGGTCGCGGCACCGGGATCGTTCCCCGCCGACACCGTCGCGCTCGGCAGCGGCATTAACAGTTGGGTGGCGGCGAACCCGGCGAGGACGAGCGCCGCCAGGACCACGAGCGGAAGGCTGGCCTTCGGAAGCGCCGCCGTGGGAGGCGGAACGCGCAGCAAGCCGAGCGTGCTCATCGGTCCGCTCCTTGCGGCTGGCCGGCCGTGTGGCCCATCACGGCCACGAACAGGTCGGCGATGCTGGGCGTGCGCGGGTCGCCGAGCCCTTCGAGCTGCCGGCGATCGACGCCATCGAACAGCAGGATGCTGCGGCCGAAGAGCTGGCGCTCGTGGATCGGCCGGAGCGCCCGTGCCGCGGCGAGGTGCTCCGGATGCGCCATCACTTCCAGGTAGCGGGACTCGAACTCCTCCATGCTGCAATCGAGGACGATGCGGCCGCGGTTGATGAACACGAGGTCGGTGAGGACGTGCTGGACCTCCTCGACCTGGTGCGTCGTGAGGACGATGCTGCGGGTGCCGTCGAAGTAGTCGTTCAGCAGCGAGTCGTAGAACTGCTTGCGATACAGGATGTCGAGGCCGAGCGTCGGCTCGTCGAGCAGCAGCAACCTGGCGTCGATGGCCATGACCAGGGCGAGGTGCAGCTGGGTCACCATGCCCTTGGACAGCTCCCTGACCTTGCTCGTGCGCTTGATGGCGGTCCTGGCCAGGAAACCTTCCGCCTTCGCACGATCGAATCGCGGATGGACCCCGGCGACGTAGTCGAGCGCCTGCCACACCCGCAGCCAGCGCGGCAGCAGGGCGACATCGGCGATGAAGCAGACGTCGCGCATGAGCCGGTCCCGCGCGCTCCAGGGGTCGCGGCCCAGCACCTCCAGGTCGCCCTGGTAGGGGGTGAGGCCGAGGATCGCGTGGAGCGCGGTGCTCTTGCCGGCGCCGTTGGGACCGATGAGCCCGAGGATGCGGCCCTCCTCGACGCGCAGATCGACGCCGTCCAGCGCGATGGTCGCCCCGTAGGCCTTGCGGAGGCCGCGCGCTTGGATGACGGTCATGGCTTCGACTCCTCCCCTGCGGCATCCGACGGCGAGCGGGTTGCGGCGGCCTCCAGCAGGTCCTTCGCGCTCAGGCCGAGCCGCTGTATGGTCCCGTAGACCCGCGGCCACTGCTCCGCGAGGAACTTCTGGCGCTCGCCCTGCAGCAGCAGGTTGCGCGCGCCCGCATTGATGAACATGCCGCGACCTCGCCTGCTCTCGACGAGCTGCTCGTCGACCAGCTCTTGATAGGCCTTCAGGACCGTGAGGGGATTGACCTGATACTCGGCGGCGACGCTGCGCACGGACGGCAGCGGATCGCCTTCGTTGAGCAGGCCGTCGAGGATCATCGCGATGACGCGGTCGCGGAGCTGCCGGTAGATCGGTTGACCGTCGTTCCATTCGCGCTCCATCAGGACTCGCTCATCACCCACTCACCAACCGCCAATGCGGTGTGGTGTATTAGTGAACTAGAACACTATACGCGATTGCAAGCGTCTTTTCTCCCAGAAAATTTTATCGCCTCTAAACCACTGTCTGGCTTTGAGATGGCATCTGCGATACGTTAAAGTTGCACCGGTCTGCCGACGACCGTCATCCGCGATGGCGCGACCGGCGTGTACGAGCGCGCGCTGGCCTCCGAGGCCAGGCGCCTGCGCCTCGATTTCCTGTTCTCGTACCAGCCCGTCCCGGGGACCGTGATCTTCGCCGGCTACGGCAACCGCCTGCTCGATCGGGATGACCGCGGCCTGCGGCGCGAGAGCGACGGCTTCTTCCTGAAGCTCGGCTACCTGTTCCGGATGTGAAGGACGATGTGAAGGACGCCAGCCGGCGCCGGGTCCGGCGCCGGCCGGCGGAT
>VBJP01000277.1 GCA_005880165.1 Chloroflexota bacterium
ATGAAGAGCCAGTAGATGACGACGGCGACCAGCAGGATGTCGATGATCGACGTCCAGCTTCCCCTGAGATAGGTATCGAAGAACTCGCGGATCGCGTTCAGCACAAAGGTTCAGCAGGTCCTGCTAGGTCCGCGCGATTCTACCAAGGGCGTCTCGCCCTGACCGCTGCGCGTCAGTCTCCGGCGCTAATTTCGGCACGGGCGTTCGCCAGCTCGGTGAGCACGTCCGGATGCCAGGGCGCCGACCCGTCGAGCTCCGCCCGCGCGGCATCCAGGATGTCGATGCAGCGGGCGCGAAGGGACTTGGCGTATTTCTCGCTCGTCTCACCGGACGGCTTCCATGCCTTCAGGCGCGACATCTCGGCGCGGTACACGGTGATGACCGCGCGGATCTGGAGTCGTACGCGCGCGGCGTCGTCCATGGCTCCCTCGGGCGAGCACGGGCCATGCCGCCAGGCGGTGCTACCGATCAGCGGAAGGGTTGGGCGACCACACGTAGCGGAGCCTTCCGTCGTCGGCGCAGCTGACTCCCCGTCGGTAGACGCCGCCGGCTGCGCGAATCTCCAGCGGCCGGGCGTCGCGCGCTTCGCGCTCGCCCGCGCGTGGGCCACCCACGAACTCGACCTCGGGCGCGACCGCCCCGGAATTTTGTCCGGCTCCGGGCAGGTACTCGATCACAAGATCGTCACGAAAGGCTTGCTTCGCACCATCGGATTATCCGACTCGGCGGCCTGGTTAGCGCTTGGTGTACTGAGGCGCCTTGCGGGCTCGCTTCAGGCCGTACTTCTTGCGCTCCTTGGCGCGCGGGTCGCGCGTGAGCAGACCCGCGTCACGCAGGGCGCCGCGCATCTCCGGGAGGGCGCTGACCAGCGCCCGGGCAATGCCGTGGCGGATGGCCCCGGCCTGGCCAGTGAAGCCGCCACCGGCGACGAGCACGCTGGCGGAATATCGGCCTTCCGTCTCGGTCACCCGGAACGGCGTGCGCAGCGCATGTAGGGCGGTCCCGCGCCCGAAGTACTCCTCGGCGTCCTTGCCGTTCACCACCACGCTGCCGTCGCCCGGCAGCAGGCGCACGCGCGCGACCGCGGTCTTGCGGCGTCCGGTCCCGTAGATGTAGGTCGTGCTCATCGGCTCCTGAATGACTCCTGCGGTTCTACAGCTCGTATGGCGCGGGCTGCTGCGCCTGGTGCGGATGCTCCGCGCCGGGATAGACCTTCAGCTTCCCGAACATCGCGCGACCCAGCCGGCTCTGGGGCAGCATCCCCTTCACCGCGCGCTCGATGACGATCTCCGGCTTGCGCCTCAGCACCGCCTCCAGGCTCTCTGCCTTGAGACCACCGGGGTAGTTCGAGTGCCGGTAGTAGATCTTGTCGACCAGTTTCTTGCCGGTCACCTTGACCCGCGCGGCATTGACGATGACCACGTGATCGCCGGTGTCCAGGTGCGGCGAGTAGCTCGGCTTGTGCTTGCCTTGGAGCAGGCCAGCGACGCGCGACGCGAGACGGCCCAGCGTCTGGTCGGTGGCGTCGACCACCCACCATCTGCTCTCGATGTCGCTTGCCTTGACTGCGTAGGTCTTCACGGTTCTCTCTTCTTCGCCTCTGCGTTGACCGATGACGCGCTGCCAACCTGTTCCGTATTCGAATAAATGACCTTCTCGAGTGTCAGACCCCGCGCCGGCGCCGCCCTGCCGTGGAGCGCCCGCGATGGCGCATCCAGCAGCCCGGCAACGTCGCCCGGAGCGAGCTTCCCGCGCCCCACCTCCAGCAGGATCGCGGCGATGCTGCGCACCATCCGGCGCAGGAACGCGTCCCCCACGACGCGGATCTCGACGAGCGCTCCGCGTCGCATGACCGCCACCTCGGAGAGGTGCCGAACCGTGCGACCCTGCTCGTCGCTGCCTAGCGCCGCGAAGTCGCGTTCCCCGGCGATCGATGCGGCCGCGATGCGCATCGCAGACACGTTCAGCCGGTCGCTGATCTCGAGCGTCCGATGCCGTTCCAGCGGCCGCATCGATCCCCCCATGCGGATCCGGTAGCGGTAGACCCTCGCCACGGCCGAGCGCCGCGGGTCGAATCCCCGGGGAGTGGCCCGCATCCCCCGCACGGCCAGGTCCGCCGGCAGCACGGCGTTCAACCGCCGCTGCAGCCCGCGCCAACCGAGTCCCTCCCCGCGCGGGCGGCGAGCGACGCAGAACGCGACGACCTGGCCGGTGGCATGCACCCCGGCATCGGTACGCCCGGCGAATCGGACTCTCACCCGCTCGCCGGTCAGTCTGTTAAGGGCCTCCTCCAGCTCTCCCTGCACCGTCCGAGCATTCGGTTGGTACTGGGAGCCGGCGAAGGCCGTCCCGTCGTATTCGACCACCGCCCGGGCGCACCGCTGCTCCCGAACGACCATCGGTCTGTCCTAGACGAGCTCGATCTGCACCATCAGCGCCGCGTCACCCAGACGCGGGCCGATCTTGGTGATGCGCGTGTAGCCCGACGTCCGCTCGGCGTACTTCTCCGAGAGCTCGCCGATCAGCTTGTCCACGATGTGAGGCTCGTGCGGCAGCTCCGCGACGAGCAATCGCCGCGCAGACAAGTCTCCCTTCTTGCCCAGCGTGATCATGCGGTCGATGACCCCCCGCACCTCCTTGGCCTTGGCCTCGGTGGTGCGCACCTTCTCGTAGCGCAGGACCGATACCGCCAGGTTGGCCAGCATGTGCAGCCGATGATCGGACGCGCGTCCGAGCCGGCGACCGGCGACCTGGTGCGGCATTGGTCTAGCTCTCGCGATCCAGCTCGGCGGCCACGGCCTCGTCGAGCTC
>VBJP01000279.1 GCA_005880165.1 Chloroflexota bacterium
CCCGCGGTCCGGGATGGTGCCTCCCGAGGTGATGGCGAGCACGCGGGCGTCGTTGCGCGAGACGACCTCGTCGGTGCCGCGATCCCAGACGACGCGCGGACGCAGCTCGGCGAACTCATCGGACGGGTAGCGGCCGGAGAGCATGTCCAGCACGCCGTCGAGCTGCTCGCGGCTCAGATCGCGGAAGGCGTCGGCACGCGTCACGAGCGCGTGGAGGTCACCCACCCGCCATCGGTCAATAGAGCACATCGCGACCAGCTGCTGCGCCAGGACGTCGAGCGGAGCCTTGGGCACCCGGGTCTCCTCGATGGCCCCGGCCAGCATGCGCTCGGTCACCACCGCCGCCTCGAGCAGATCGCCGCGGTACTTAGGGAAGATGATGCCCGTCGAGGGCTCCCCCACCCGGTGCCCGGCGCGGCCGATGCGCTGGATGCCCGCCGCCACCGAGGGCGGCGCCTCGATCTGGACGACGAGGTCGATGGCGCCCATGTCGATGCCCAGCTCCAGGCTCGACGTGGCGACCAGGGCCGGGAGACGGCCCGCCTTCAGCGCCTCTTCGATCTCCAGTCGTTGCTCGCGCGCGATGCTGCCGTGGTGCGCACGCACCAGTTCCTCCCCGGCGAGCTCGTTGAGGCGGTTCGCCATCCGCTCGGCCAGGCGCCTGGAGTTGACGAAGACGAGTGTGGACCGATGGGCACGGATGAGCTCGAGCAGCTTCGGGTAGATTGCTGGCCAGATGGACTGTCGCGCCTCCGGACCAGCAACTGGACCGCTGGGCTGCTCGTCAGGGTCGATCAGCTCCCCGAGCCGGCTCATGTCCTCGACCGGGACCACCACCTGGAGCTCGAGCGCCTTGCGCGCCCCCGCATCCGCGATGGTCACCTCGCGGTCCTCGCCGACACCTCCCAGGTATGCGGCAATGGCACTCAGGGGGCGTTGCGTCGCGGACAGCCCAATGCGCTGCGGGGCCGGGTGGCCGGCGCCGGTGATCAGCGATTCGAGGCGCTCGAGGGAGAGCGCCAGGTGCGTGCCGCGCTTGGTTGGTGCCAGCGCATGCACCTCGTCGACAATGACGTGCTCCACGCCGCGCAGCACCTCACGGGCCTGGCTGGTGAGGAGGAGGTAGAGACTCTCCGGCGTCGTGACCAGGATTTCCGGCGGGTCCTTGGCCAGCGCCCGCCGGGCGTCCGCAGGAGTGTCACCCGTGCGTGATGCGACGCGGACCTCCGGGAGCTCCACGTTCGAGCGTTGCGCGGCGCGCCGGATGCCGGCCAGCGGGGCTCGCAGGTTGCGCTCCACGTCGTAGGCCAGCGCCTTCAACGGGCTGATGTAGAGGATCCGGACGCTGCCGGCCGGAGCCAGGCCGCGGCCCTTGCTGGGCACTCGGGGGGGCCGCGGACGCGGGTCGGTGAAGCATCGGTCCAGGCACCACAGGAAGGCTGCCAGGGTCTTTCCGCTGCCGGTCGGAGCGTGCAAAAGGGTGTGGCGACCTGCGCTGATCGCCTCCCAGCCGATGCGCTGCGCCTGGGTCGGCTCCGCGAATGCCTCACCAAACCAGCTCCGGGTTGGCTCGGAGAAACGGGCAAGGGGATCAGAGGCGAGGGCCTGCGTCACGGTGCAAGCGAGTCTACGCGGCAAAGCTGCCAAAGCCTGTCAGGACCATTCATGCGCTCTGGACCGCGCGATGTGACGCCAGGGTCTCCAATGACCAATAAGCCGCAGCCCGCTGGCCCTGATTGGCTGGATGTGACGGACGCCGCTCAGGCAGCCAATGAAGGCTCGTTCAGGCGACCGAATGGCAGTCCAAAACCGTTCGTTGGACGACTCGCGATTGTCCGAGCACACAGTGCCGCGGTCCTAGCGGCGGCCGATACGACCGAGGTGCGTGTCCTGGAACGAGGTGGCGTACTTGAGGCCGAACCCTGAAGCCCGATCCATCCCGATGTGTGCCATCAGGATGGCGCCAGTGAGGACCAAGGGCGTCGACGCGACGAGGAACCCGAGTCCGAGCGCTGCGAGCGCGACGACCAGGTTGTGGGCAAGGTTGTAGACGACGGCGCCGATCCGCGGTCCGGCGGCGTACCCGGCGATCGAGAGGTCGGGCGACAGGATTGCCGGCGCCAGCCAGATGAGAGTGCCGCCCTGCGCGAACCAGAGGACGACGCCTGCGGCACCGATTGCGACGGATTCCGCCCGCAGGATCGCGGCGACGACACTGGGTGCCACCTGGCCTCCTCCGACGTTCAGGCTGGCCGGATGCTAGTCGGTAGACTCCCTCGGTGCCAGAGGACACCAGCCTCGCGGCCTCGTCGACCGATACGACGTCGGCGCGGAGGCCGGTCCAGGACTGGCGCGCGCTGCTGGCGATCTACGTGATCGTCGCGCTGGTCGAGTCGGCCGGCGTGAGCCAGGTCTTCGCCTTCCTTCCGGTCCGCCTGGAACAGCTCGGGCTCGCGCCGCGGGACGTCGCCTCGTTCACCGGCATCTTCACCGCCCTGATCTTTGTGGCCGGCATCTTCCTGGTCCCCTTCTGGGGAGTCTGGGCCGAC
>VBJP01000278.1 GCA_005880165.1 Chloroflexota bacterium
AAGCGTTCCGTGACGTGGTCGCTGCGCCCGGTCACCATGCTCCACAGGAGCAGCGCGGAGACGATGTAGGTGGCGCTGTCCACCGCGAACGCCGCCCCGATCAGCGACCCGAGGGCGGCCACCAGCAACCCGGCAGCGGGATAGCCCAGCAGGTCGGCGAGCGTCTCGGTGACGGTGATCGCCGAGTTGGCGGTCACCAGGTCCGGCTCATCGACGACCAGCGGCACGATCGCGTTTTTCGCCGGGCGGAACAGGATGCTCACTGTCGCGACGGCGAAGGCCAGGACGTAGACCAGCCGGATGTCGATGTTCGCGGCAACGGGCACCAACAGCACCAGCCCCGCACGGATGATGTCGCAGCCGATCATCGTCAGCCGTCGGTCCCATCGGTCCGCAAGCGCTCCGGCGAGCGGGCCGAGCACGACGTTGGGCACCGCGGTCATGGCGAAGGTGATCCCCACCTCCAGCGGGTTGCCCCGCGCCGCCACCAGGAATGCGAGTGCCACCTGGTGGACGCGATCTCCGAACAGGCTCACCAGCTGCCCGACCCACAGCAGGGAGAAGTTGGCATTGCGCGCGAGGCGCAGGTACGGCGACTGTGCTCGCTCGCGTCGGGGCGCGCCGGGGCGCGCCGGGATCGCCACGCCTGCGCCACTCGACGGCGCAGGGAGGGGCGGCGTCCCCATCGGTCCAGCAGGCACGAGCTGCGGAGGTGCGAATGCGCCCGCATAGGCAACACCGGTCTGGAACTCGCCGGCGGTCGTTGGGCGCAATGGGTTGCTGGCGATTGCCACGGTCGCTCGCACTGGCGCGTTGGGACGCGTCATGGATGAGACGATCGCCCAGAAGATGCCCAGCCCCAGCAGCACGTCGCCGATGCTCACCACGTCGCGGAGGTAAGGGACCGGGAACGGCACCACGTCGCCGAAGATGCCGCCACGGCGCACGAAGTCGGCCACGCTTGCGGTGCTCATCAGGAAGTGGAACGGATCGTTGCCCAGGTCCGCGGGGCCCAAACCGGCTGCGTGCAGGGCGCTGGTCCACACGGGCATCTGGCCGCCGTTGAAGATCACGGCCAACGTGTTGAGACCGATGCCGACCGCCGCCACCTGCAGGCCGGGGACGCGCCAGTTCCCCCAGAGCCAGACGAAGATCAGCAGGTAGTCGAGGACGAAGAAGCCCCCGATCGGAAGCTGCTGGTCGAATCCCCATTGCCGGGCAGCGAACGCCGCCACGCGCAGGGCGAGTGCAAGGCCAAGGACCCAGAGCCACTTGAGGCGAAGCTCGGCAAGCCTCGGTACTCCGCCCCCCGCCAGCGCTCCGACCAGGAGCGCCAGCACAATCGCGCTAAGGAACATCGTCCGAGGCGAGTGCCCGCCTCGGGGGATTCCCCTTTTGGACCGATGGCAGCTGCGGCCCGTTCAGAGCCGATGCCGACTCGGGCGTCAGGGCCTCGGCGGCCGCCTTCCCGACATCGGTCTTCGAGCCTCCGCCGGATGCGTCGCGCGGATCTTCCGTACGCAGCATGGTCGGCAGCTCGTCCGGGCGGTCCGGTGGCCGGTCCAGGATCTCGCGGTCCAGCCCGACCAGGATAGGCACGATCTCCGGGTCGAACTGGATGCCGGTGAACTTCTCGAGCTCGCCAACAGCCTGCTCATGGGTGAGCGGGGTCAGGCGGTAGGGACGGGACGAGGTCATCGCCTCGTATGCGTCGGCGACGGTCAGGATCCTGGCTCCCAACGGAATGTCGAGCGCCTCGATGCCGTCGGGATAGCCGGAGCCGTTGAACCACTCGTGGTGATAGCGGATGAGTGGCGCTTCCGGAGCGAGCTGCTGGGCGGGCGCCACGATCTCTGCCCCGATGGCCGGGTGCTGGTTCATGAGGATTCGCTCCTCGCGGTCGAGCGGGCCGGGCTTGAGAAGCACGTTGTCGCGAATCCCGATCTTGCCGATGTCGTGGAGCAGGCCGGCCCACTTGATCTTCTCGATCTCCGGCTCGGCGATGTTCATCACCCGGCACATCGCCTCGGCGATGTGGCTCACCCGCTGGGAGTGGCCCCGGGTGTATCGGTCGCGGGCGTCCACCGCGTTCGCCAGCGCGCCAATGGTCTGCTCGAACATCTCGCGCGTCTCGACATACCGGTGGTACGCCAGCCTCGTCGTGAACAACGGCACCACGAATAGGAGGGTTGCCCACCAGCCCATCCCGTTCGGTAGGAGGTAAATCTGCGCCATCAACCACGCCAGCGGAACAAGGGCAAGGACATTCGAAGCAATGATCCTGAGGTCCTTGGCCCAGACGGTCGCTAACGTCTGTCCACTCCGTTCACTCACGATCAGAGCGGCTAGGAAGTTGTTCAACGCGTTATAGGCGATCCCTGCCGCGGCCGCCGCTAAGACGCTGCTCAGCCCCACGGGTACGTGGATCAGTTGTCCGAGGCGCAAGCCAGCTTCGTACAGGACTCCCGCGATCGCAGCAGGACCAGCGATCTGGGCGTGGTTGCTCAGCGTGCCGTACCAAGGAATTCGTCCGCGGATC
>VBJP01000038.1 GCA_005880165.1 Chloroflexota bacterium
CTGGACCGCGAGAACGCCTTCTCCGACTCCGATGTCCGGCTCCTCATGACCCTCGCCAGCAGCCTGAGCGTGGCTCTCGAAAATGCTCGCCTCTTTGACGAGACGAAGCGACTCCTCGCGGAGACGGATGCCCGCGCTGCCGAACTGGCAATCATCAACGGCGTGCAGCAGGGGCTTGCCGAGCGACTCGAGAGGCAGGCGATGTACGACCTGGTTGGCGACAAGATCACCGAGATCTTCGATGTCCACGGCGTCGACATCGAGAGCTACGACCGCGGCACCGGCATCGTCAGCTTCATGTACACGGTCGAGCGGGGCGAACGGTTGCCCGCCGAGCCGATGCCGCTCATCGGCTTCCGCCGCCAGGTCGTCGAGACGAAGGCTCCCGTACCGAAGTCCGCCCTATTCGTGCCGATCATCGCCGGGGGCGAGGTGACGGGCATCCTCCTGATCGAGAATCTCGAGCGCGAGGATGCCTTCAGCGAGGCAGATGTCCGGCTCCTGACCACGATCGCCAGTAGTCTCAGCGTCGCCCTCGAGAATGTCCGCCTGTTCGACCAGACGAAGCGCCTGCTTACGGAGACCGATGAGCGCGCCGCGGAGCTGGCGCTGATCAACAGCGTGCAGCGCGGGCTCTCGAGCAACCTCGACATGCAGGCCATGTACGACCTGGTTGGCGACAAGATCCAGGAGATCTTCGACGCCCAGGTCGTTGACATCGGCATCTTCGACCTTGACGCCGCCCTCATCCATTACCCGTACACCATCGAGCGTGGCGTTCGCTTCCCCGACAAACCGAATCCGATCGAACAGGCAGGGATGACCCAGGCCATGCTTGCCAGCCACCAACCTGTCCTGGTCAACGACGTCCCCGCCTGGGACGCGGAGCGCGGCTCGATAACACCCGTGCTGCAGGGCGAACCGTCTCTGTCGGTCCTCATGGCCCCTCTCATGTCGGGGGGGCGCATCTCGCTCCAGAATCTCGACCGGACGAAGGCCTTCACCGACGCCGACGCCCGTCTGCTCTCCACCCTCGCTGCGAGCCTCAGCGTCGCACTAGAGAATGCGCGCCTGTTCGACGAGACAAAGCGTCAAAAGGCGGAGGCCGACGAACGGGCCGCTGAGCTGGCCATCATCAACAGCGTCCAGGAAGGCCTCGCGGAAAACCTCGACATGCAGGCCATGTACGACTTGGTGGGCGACAAGATCCAGGAGACCTTCGACGCCCAGACGGTTGACATTGCGATGATCGACAAGGCGGCTGAGGAGATCCGATTCACGTACAACATCGAGCGGGGGCGTCGACTGCACGTCGGACCATTCCCACTCATGGGCGTTCGACGCCACGTGATGGAGACCCGGGAGCCGGTCGTCTTGAACCGCGATCTCGAGCGCCGTGTGGTCGAAGAGTTCGGACAGCCAGCGGTGCTGTACGGCCTGCCCAGCCTGTCGGCTGTGTTCGTGCCCCTCGCTCGGGGTGGCGAGGTGACAGGCGTGATCTCGCTTCAGAACGGCGATCGCGAAGATGCGTTCAGCGAGTCCGATGTCCGGGTGCTCTCGACATTAGCCTCCAGCTTGAGCGTGGCGCTGGAGAACGCGCGCCTATTCGACGAGACGAAGCGTCTCCTGGGCGAGACGGACCGGCGGGCCGCGGAGCTCGCGATCGTCAACGACGTGCAGCGCGGCCTGGCCGCGCAACTCGAACCGCAGGCCATGTACGAGCTGGTGGGCGAGCGCGCAAGCGACGTCTTCGACACCCAGGTGGTCGACATCACCATCTTCGACCTGGCGGCTGGGACCATGCGCTCGGCATTCAGCCTGGAGCGCGGCGTTCGGTTCCCGAGCCAAGACCGGCCGATCATGGGTGTCAGAAAACACGTCCTCGAGACGAGGCAGCCGATCTTGATCAATGAGGATCTTCGAGCGCGGGCCACCGAGTTCGGCCAGCCTGCTGCGATCTTTGGCGAGGAAGCGAAATCCGCCATCTTCGTGCCCATGCTGGTGGGCGACGAGATCCTTGGCGCGATCTCGCTGCAGAACCTCGATCGCGAGCGGGCGTTCAGCGAGCGGGATGTCTCGCTGCTCACCACACTCGCAGCCAGCCTGAGCGTGGCGTTGAAGACGGGCAGCCTGATCGACGAGACGCGCAAGCGAGTGTCGGAGCTGGCCACGATCAACACCGTCGGCGAGGCGCTGACCACGCAGCTCGAGATCGGTCCACTGCTCTCGATCGTCGGCGACAAGCTGCGGGAGGCCTTCGAGTCGGACATCACGTACGTCGCCCTGCTCGACGAGAAGAAGGCCGAGATCGAATTTCCGTACTACGACGAGGCCGGACGACAGGAGCCGCAGGAGGCGCTTCCATTCGGCCAAGGCTTCACTTCCCGGATCATCACGGAGCGCGAGCCGCTGCTGTTGAATCACGACACGGACGTCGACGACACCGGGGTTCCTGTCCTGGGCACGCGCGCCCGGTCATACCTTGGCGTTCCGATCCTGGTGGGCGACAAGGCCATCGGCGCCATCAGCGTGCAGAGCACCACCCAGGAGGGCCGCTTTGCCGAGGCCGATGCGCGCCTGCTGGCTACGGTCGCCGCCAACATCGGCGTCGCCATCCAGAACGCCAGGCTGTTCGAGGAGGCCCAGGAGGCGCGGAAAGCCGCCGAGCAGGCGAACGAAGCAAAAAGCTCGTTCCTGGCGGCCATGAGCCACGAGATCCGCACGCCGCTCAACGCGGTCATCGGCATGAGCGGGCTGCTGATCGACACCTCGCTGAACGAGGAGCAGCGCGACTTCGCGGAGACGATCCGCACCTCCGGCGACGCGCTGCTGACCATCATCAACGACGTCCTCGACTTTTCGAAGATCGAGGCGGGCCGCGTCGAGCTGGAAAGCGCCCCGTTCATCCTGCGCGACGCCGTGGAGGCCTCGCTCGACATCCTGGCGCCAACCGCAGCCAAGAAAAGCCTGGAGCTGGTCTACGCCATCGACGAGGACCTGCCCGCGACGTTGATCGGAGACGCCGGCCGGCTCCGCCAGGTCGTGCTCAACCTGCTGTCGAACGCCGTGAAATTCACCGAGCGCGGGGAGGTTCTCGTCACCGTGGGCGGGTCGGAGATCCGTCGGGGGACGCGCCGAACGCCCGCGACCTGGGAGATCCGCGTGGACGTCCGCGACACCGGGATCGGCATCCCGGCATCGGCCATGGATCGACTCTTCCAGTCCTTCAGCCAGGTCGACGCCTCGATCGCGCGCCGCTACGGGGGAACCGGGCTCGGACTAGCCATCAGCCGGCGGCTCGCCGAGCTCATGGATGGGTCCTTGACCGCGGAGAGCTCCGGGGTGCCCGGCCAGGGCAGCAGCTTCCACCTCACGGTGCGCATGCCTATCGGCCGTCCAGACGCGGTTGCCGCGGCCCGACCCAAGCGAATCGAGGCGGACCTGAGCGGCCGGACGGTGCTCATCGTCGACGACAACGCCACCAACCGGCGCATCCTCGTCGCTCAGACGGCGCGATGGGGCATGGTGCCCCGCGAGACCGGATCGCCTGCCGAGGCCATTGGCTGGGTCGCGGGTGGCGAGCGCTTCGAAATCGTCCTCTCGGACCTGCTCATGCCGGAGATGGATGGGCTGGAGTTCGCCGCGCGCCTTCGCGGCACGAATGGGTCGGCCCCACCACCTCCGGTGGTGATCCTGTCGTCCATTGGGGTGCGCGACCGCGAAGAGGCGGGAGTCGCGGGGTGGCTCGCGAAGCCGGTGAAGCCATCTGCGTTGCACGACACGATCGCCACGGTGCTCCTCGGCGCGGTGGTTGCTCAGCCAACCGCCGCGCCCGCCCCAATGGCGGCGACCGAGCCGCTCGGCGAGCGACATCCACTCCGCATCCTGCTGGCGGAGGACAACGCGGTGAACCAGAAGCTCGCCCTGCGGCTGCTGCAGCAGCAAGGCTATTTGGCGACGGTGGCCGGCGACGGTCAGCAGGCAATCGACGCGCTCGCCAATGGTGAGTTCGATGCGGTGCTCATGGACGTGCAGATGCCGGAGCTGGACGGTATGGAAGCCACGCGACGCATTCGCGCGCGCTGGCCAGACCGGCGCCTGCGCATCGTGGCCATGACCGCCAATGCCATGGCGGGCGACCGCGAGACGTACCTGGCGGCCGGGATGGACGACTACATCAGCAAGCCGATTCGTCCGGCGGAGCTGACCGCCGCGCTCGAGCGCGCCTGGGCAGCGAGCATGGCTGACGGGCGCCATCGGGCAAGGAAGGGAAGGCGGCAGGCCGCGGTCAAGGCCAAACCCAACACGAAGGCCAAGGCCCATGCCGGACGCTGAGGCCCCGGTGCTGGACGAGGCCGTGCTCATCGAGCTGAAGGAGACGACCGGCGACGATCCGGCGTTCGTCCGCGATCTCGTCGAGACCTATCTCGCGGACGTCCCCATCCAGCTCGGGGGGATCGAGGCGGCCATCGCGGCCAACGACGCGGAGGCGCTCATCAGGCCTGCCCACACCCTGAAGTCGAGCAGCGCGGCAGTCGGGGCCATGCGCTTGTCCGATGTCTCGCGCACGCTCGAGATGGCGGGCCGATCCGGGACGCTCGACGCCAGCGCACCCGACAATGCGAAGGCTGCGCGAGCCGAGTGGCAGAGCGTCGAAGCAGCGTTCAGCGCCTGGATGGCGGGGGAGGGGCGCGCATGAGCGACATCGGTAAGGCACTCGTCGTCGACGACAGCTCCGTTAACCGCCAGCTCCTCGTGCGACGCCTCGAGAAGCTTGGCCTCGACGTCCTGCAGGCCGAGAACGGCGCGGAAGGCCTCGCGGTGCTCGCAGCGAACCCCGGCGTGATCGATGTGGTGCTCCTGGACGTCGTGATGCCCGAGCTGGATGGCTACCAGACGTTGGCTGCCATGAAAGCCAACGACTCCATGCGACATATCCCGGTGCTCGTCGTCTCCAGCGTCGAGGAACTCGACAGCGTGGTGCGCTGCATCGAGCTGGGCGCGACCGACTACCTGACCAAGCCGATCAACCCCTCGATCCTGGCTGCGCGCATCGACGCATCCCTCGCCGCCAAGCGCCTCCATGACCTGGAACAGGAGTCCCTTGAGCGCCAGAGGGCGCTCAACCGCACCATTCAGCGGCAGAAGGAGGAACTGAGCCGATTCCTCTCCCCGCAGGTCGCGGCACTCGTGTCGTCGCCGGAAGGCGAGCAGCTGCTGGCAGGCCATCGGCGCGAGATCACCGTCGCCTTCTGCGACCTGCGCGGCTTCACGGCTTTTGCCGAACAAGCCGAACCGGAGATCCTCATTGGCGTCCTCGCCGAGTACCACCGGATGATGGGTGGGGCCATCACCGAGCACGGCGGGACGCTCGAGCACTTCGCCGGAGACGGCGTCATGGTCTTCTTCAACGACCCGGTTGCCCAGGACGACCATGTCGAGCGCGCAGTCCGCATGGCGGTGACGATGCGAACGCGCTTCGCCGAGCTGGCGAGCGTCTGGCATCACCGCGGCTACGAGCTGGGCTTTGGGGTGGGGATCGCCGTCGGGTTCGCCACCCTCGGACGCATCGGGTACGACGGCCGCCACGACTACGGCGCGATCGGGAACGTCACCATCCTTGCCTCTCGGCTCAGCAGCCAGGCGCAGGCTGGTCAGATCCTCCTCAGCCCTCGCGCGCAGTTGATGATCGAAGGGCTGGTCGAGTCCGAGTCGGTCGGGGAGCTGACGCTCAAGGGCCTCAGGCAACCGGTGCTGGCCAGCAACGTCGTCGCCCTGCGCTGAGGTGGAGTCTCGCCCGCCTGAAGGAAGCACAGCCGCGCGGTGGGATGAGACGTACCGCTCGGGCCGTCCGCCGTGGGACATCGGTCGGCCCCAACCCGCCTTCGTCCGCCTGGCCGATTCCGGCGAGATCGCCGAGCCGGTCCTCGACTGCGGCTGCGGCACCGGCGAGCACGCGCTCATGATCGCCGAGCGGGGGATGGAGGTCGTGGGCGTCGATTTCGCCCCGGCGGCAATCGAGGTTGCGCGGCGCAAGGCCGCAGAGCGCGGGCTCGACGTCGATTTCCGCGTGACCGATGCGCTGGACCTGGCCAGCCTGGGCCGTCAGTTCCGGACCGTCATCGATTCGGGGGTATTCCATACGTTCGACGACAGGGATCGGCGCAGATACGTCGAGAGCCTCGCGGGCGTGGTCGCGCCTGGCGATGTGGTCCACCTCTTGTGCTTCTCCGAGCTGACGCCCGGCGACGTGGGGCCACGCCGAGTGACCCAAGCCGAGCTGCGGGAAGCCTTCGCCAGCGGCTGGGAGGTGCAGCGGATCGAGCCGGAGCGATTCGAGGTCTCGCACGATTTCCCGGTCCACCCGCACGCCTGGCTCGCCCGCATAGTCCGCGCCTGACCGCAGGCCGAGGATGGCATCTTCCAACGCCAGACCTCGAAATAGGACCCGGCTGACGCGCAGACTCCCGGCGTGCCAGGGCGTCAGACCGAGCGATTCCTGACGACCGTCCTCTTTACCGATATCGTCTGTTCGACCGACGTCGCCGCCGAGGTCGGCGACCGTGCCTGGCGCGAGCTCGTCCAGGAGCACCACCGACTCGTCCGCGAAGCCCTTACCAGGTGCTGCTGGACCAGATCTGGGTGAAATAGACCCAAGCGCCCGCAGCCCCGGAATGCGACGAGGGGACCCGCACCGGTCCCTGAGGACCGCGGATCCCCTCGGCCTGCTCATCAGGTTCGGGGCCTCAACCCGCGAATCAACGAGCCTGCCACCGTCGCGCCGGGCGTACGGGTGCTGGTGCGGGAACAAGCGCTAAGCGGCGCGGATTCCGTGGCCAGTGCCTGCCAGGCTAGAATCAGCGGCTCCTCGTCTGCAGTGCCGCCCGGCGGTTTCCGAGCCGCCGAACCGGAGCCGTGAGCCGGCCTGATCGGATTGGAACATCGCCCAAAGGAGATGTCAGCCGGTCCCGATCATTGCCTCCGCCCGGCGGACCCTTCTCTCGTGACGATCCCGATCGGACCGCCAGGGGAGCTTTTAACCCTCCTGCGTCCGCCCGGGCGAGACGGTGTGCCCACCGCGCTTTGGGACGGGAGCTTACCCCGCCTCCCACGCAACCTGCGCCCCGACAGTCCGCGCCAGGCGTTGACAAATGTCGCGGCCTGGAGCTTTCCCGCTGCTTGCTTCGGCTCGCACGCGGCGAGCCTCAGCGTGCGGTCCGAGTCTAGGACCGGGTCGACACCAGGTCAATAAATTTCGGTTGATCGAGGGGACGCGGCCTAGGCTCTGTCGCATGGCGCGATTCGGGCGATAATCCCCGGACCATGGCTGTGCCAAGCACCCCCGTAGGGGATGCGAGCGGCGCGCCGCCCGAGCTCCCCTGGGTTCAGACGCTGGGCGGCAGTGCGCTCGATCCCCGCATCCAACCCCAGTGCTCGCTCGCCGTCCAGCTGCGACGGGTGACGGGCTCGGTCGTGGGCCGCGCGGCGGAGATGGCGGCCATCGACCAGGAGCTGCGTGACGCGCGGACCAACCTGTCCGCGGTGACCCTCGAGGGCGAGCCCGGCATCGGCAAGACGCGCCTGCTGCTGGCGGCGGCCGAGCTGGCGGCTCGCACCGGCTTTACCACCGTCGCGGTAACCGCCGACGAGGAGATCCGCGGCCCCTTCCTCCTCGCCCAGAGCATCTTCGCCGCGCCGGCGCTGCGCGAAGCAATCGCCGGGACAGCGGCGGAGGCATCGGTCCAACGGGTGGTCGACGCCGTCTCGGGTCGTGACGAGCCCGGGCTGGAAGCCCTCTCGCGCGATGCCAAGCTGCTGCGGACGTTCGACCTGGCCGGCGTGGCCCTCGGCACGGCGGCCCGCCAGGCGCCGGTGGCGCTGCTGATCGATGACGTGCAATGGGCCGATGACGACACCCTCCGCATGCTGCGCTACGTCGTCCGGGCGGACGCCAACAGCCCCATCTTCCTCTTCCTGGCCATCCGGCCCGATGAGTTCGCGACCGTGACCGAAGCGGTCAACCTCGTGGCGGACATGGAGCGCATGGGCCTGGTGCGCAGGCTTCGGCCCGGGCGATTCAGCCAACTTGAGAGCGGCGAGCTCGCCACGCAGGCGCTGGGTGGACCGATCGACCCCGCCTCGACGGCCGCCATCCACGCCCAGTCAGAGGGCGTGCCATTCATCATCGAGGAGCTGGCGCGCACCTACCGCGAGGCGGGCATGGTCCAGCAGGTCGACGGCATATGGACCGTCGGACGCAACGCCGCGAAGCTCGTGCCGTCTGCGGTTCGCACGCTCATCCAGCGCCGCGCAGCACGACTTCCGGCCGAGACCCGGTCCATCCTGGCGGATGCCGCCGTGCTCGGCCGCAGCTTCAGCCTGCGGGACCTGTCGGCGGTGCGCTCGCGCCTAGACCAGGCGGAGGCTGCTCCGGGCTCGCTGGCTGACGCCCTCGAGCCGGCTGCCGATGCCGGCCTGCTGCTCCCGCAGCCCGAGGGCGCATCGGCCGATTACACCTTCACCCACGAGCAGGTGCGCGAGTTCGCCATGGCCGAGCTGAGCCAGGCACGACGGCGGGCGGTGCATCGCTCGGTGGTGGATCTGCTGCTCGAGGGAGGCGATCCCTCACCAGCTGCGCTGCCACTCATCGCGCGACACGCTCTGGCGGCAGGTGACACGGAGCGTGCGGCTCGCCTTTCGATTGATGCCGCAAAGGCCGCCCTGCAGGCCAACGCGCCGGAAGAGGCGCTGCGCATCATCGAGCAGGCGCTGCCGATCATGACCGCCTCGCATGACCGCCGCGAGCTGCTCTGCACGCGCGACGACGCCTATGCAGTCCTGCGCAGCGTCTCCGAGCGGCTCGAGGGCCTCGCGGAGCTCTCGGCGCTGGCCGAGGCGCTGGGCGACCCCACCTTGGAGCTCGACGTCCAGCTGCGCCGTGCTGCGACGCTCCGCCTCTCCCACGACGAGGACGCGGCGGCGGACCTCGCGGGCCATGTCCGCGACCGGGCGGCGGCGCGTGGCGACGAGGGCACAGAACTGCGCGCCGACCTGGAGCTGGGCCAGGCCCTCCTCCGCTCACCACTGGGGGAGTCCTTTGGCGCCGCTGCCATCGAATCCGACCTGGCTGGCGCCGAGCAGGCGTACCGCGCCGCCGCCGAGCTTGCCGAGCGGCTGGGGAACGACTGGGCCCTGGCGGCCTCGTTGCGCGAAATCGGCACGATCCTGCTCAGCAGCCTGCGCGTGTGGTTCGGGCAACAGGTGCACTCCGGGCGGGTGTTCGAGCTCGTCGGCAGGGTCACGGCGGGCGAACCCGTGGAGGTCGTGCTGGACTCGACCGAGGTCGGTCCAACGGCCCGGGAGATCAGGCAGCTGCTGGAGCGGGCGCTGAGCCTCTTCGAGCGGATCGGCGATCGGACCGGGGTGATGTCGACGGTGATCGCCATGGCGTACGTCAACTACGCGCCGCTCATTCACATCAGCTCCTCGGCGCGCCACCTCGAGGAGATCCGGCGGGTCACCAACCGGATGTCGACCCTCGTGACGGAGAGCGAGCGCGCGCGGTCGGACCTCCAGCTGCTCTACGGCGTTCACCTGTTCGCGAGAGCCAAGGTGGTTCCGGACCTGATGGTCGCGCGCGGCGTCGAGGCGCACCGCATGGCGAAGGTCCAGGGCGACCGATCCGTCGAGTTCCTGGCTGCCGGCGGCGTCGCCCTCGCCGAGCTGGACATGGGCAACCTCGCGGAGGCCGAGCAGTGGCTGGGTCGCGCGGCCGCCGCCGCAGCGGCTTCGCCAACCCCGCTCCGCGCGCGCGAACTGGAGACGTGGCGCGGTCTCCTGCGCGCCGCCCTTGGAGATGGCACCGGGATGCGTGAACACCTCGAGCGGGCCGTGAAGATGGCGACGGACCTTGGCCGCCCCGCTGCCCGCTGCGAGGCGCTTGCCCGCCTCGCCCTGAGCGCCGCGAGGCTGGGCTCGTCCTCAAACGACGCGGACCTCCTTGACCTGGCCGAGCGCACCGGCAATGAGGCGATTCAGCTGTGCGCCACGCTCCCCGGACACCCGCCGTGGGGCGCGCAGGGCACAGCGGCGCTTGCGGCGGTCGCCCTGGCGCGCGGCGATGCCCAGAAGGCGGCCGCGTTTGGCGGACACGTGGTCGACTACGTCCAGGTAGCGGACCGGGAGGACCTCGACCTCGAGTTCGTGCTGCCCGCCAGCCGGGCGATCTTCGCTGGAGGCCCGCCAGAGGCGCAGGCCATGGTCCGGAGCTTCCTGAGGCTGCTGCTGTCGCGCATCGTCCAGGGGACCGTCGACGATGAGCTACGCGTCAAGTGGCTGCGCGGCCCGGTCGGGCGAGAGCTTGCCGAGCTTGCCGGACCCATCGATGAGCCGATGGCGGCGCCCGCAGCGACGGCGGGTGTGGACGCCGGCGGGGACATGCCAGCCCTGGACGACCTGGATCGGCGGTTGCTGCAGTTGCTGACCCACGGCAGCACCAACCGCGAGATGGCAACCGAGCTGCAGCTGGATGAAGGCGCAGTTGCGCAACGGCTCGCGCGCCTGCTCGCCAGCATCGGCGCGTCGAGCCGGGCGCAGGCGACGTCGTTCGCCTTCCGCGGCATCGGCGCATAGAGGGGAGGCCAAGTAGGTGCTCAGGGCACGCGTCGACCGGCACAAGTGCATCGGTGCCGGAAACTGCATCACCCTGGCGCCCAGCGCCTTCGACTGGCTGGCCGGCGAGTACGGCAAGGCGGAGGTTGTGGGTCCCGAGACGATCGAGGATGAGCTCCTCCTCGCGGCAGCCTTCGCCTGCCCGACCGCAGCAATCGTGGTCGAGGACGTGCAAGACCTCCTGCCCTGGCAGCTGCGCGGCAAGACCGGTCCGTCGCGTCGCGTGCTCAAGACGTTCATGTTCACCGACATCGTGGGCTCCACCAACCTCGTCGAGGTCCTGGGCGACGAGGCGTGGGAGACGCTCCTGCGCTGGCACGACGCTACCCTCCGCGAGCTCTTTGCGTCGCACCACGGCGAGGAGGTCTCCTCGACGGGCGACGGGTTCTTCGTGGGCTTCGACTCGCCGGAGCAGGCCCTCACCGCGGCTGTCGCCATCCAACGCCGCCTCGCCGAGCACCGCACCAAGCAAGGATTCGCGCCGCAGATCCGGATAGGCCTGCACGCCTCGGATGCGACGCAGATGGGCGCGCAGTTCACCGGCAAGGGCGTCCACGAGGCCGCGCGTATCGCCGGCTTGGCGTCCGGAGGCGAGATCCTGGCCAGCGCCGCGACCGTTGCGGACAGCCAGGTCGATGCTCAAGGGTCTGTCTGAGCCGATGGAGGTCGTCGCGGTCGACTGGCGTTGAGCGCAGGGGCTCAGCGCGCTACTCGACCGCGAAGAGGTGCCACTCCCCGGGCACGCCCTTGAGGGCATGCCGCCCGGCATCGGTCAATAGGACACCGTTGTTGAGCACCTCGGCGAGGTCGCTCGACACCAGGATCTGATCGTCGCCGGCTTCGCCCATCACCCGCGCGGCGGCGTGCACCGCCAGTCCGCTGACCTGCTCCCCGCGCATCTCCACGTCCCCGATGTGCAGCCCCGTCCGCACCCGCAGCCCCAACCCACGCACTGAGTCCCGGATCGCCTCCGCGCAGCGGACGCCGGCCGTCGGACGATCGAACGCGGCGAAGAAGGCATCTCCTGCGGTGTTCACTTCGCGCCCGTGGTGTCGTGAGAGCTCCTGGCGGACCGTGGCGCGGAATCGGTCCAGGAGGTCACGCCATCGCTCGTCACCCAGGTCCACGATCGCCTGCGTCGAACCCACGATGTCGGCGAACAGCAGGGTCAGGC
>VBJP01000039.1:0-4308 GCA_005880165.1 Chloroflexota bacterium
CCGCTTGCGCTGCATCGGCGAAGAAGAAGTGCAGGTGGAACGTGCACACGTGGGGTTGGTTTCTGACCTCCGGGCGTGGTTCGGTGGGTCCGTCGTGGATCTTGACCGTGCCGTTGTTGCCGGGAGCGTCGTTGGCCTGGACACCGGCTACGCCTACCGTCGCCAGAAGCGAGGCGGTGGCCAGGACGGTGACGATCCGTTTCATTGCATCCTCTCCCTGGGTGCTGGGTTCAAGCGGGTCGAAGGATGCAGATGAGGTACCCGACCCGATACGTCACGCGTTATTCGAAGTGAAATGTGACGCGCACCGGCCATCTGGTTATGGAGATGCAATCCCTCCAAGGGTCGCAGCGTGGGTCCGCTGGTGACGTTGACCATGTGCTGGCGCATCATGCCGGCCGTGCAGCGCGATCTTCCCTCCGGCACCGTCACGTTCCTGTTCACCGATGTGGAAGGGTCGACCCGCCTTTTGCACGATCTGGGGGCCGATGGATATGCGCGGGCGCTGGCGGAGCACCGGCGCATCCTGCGAGCGGCCTTCGGCGGGCATGGCGGGGTGGAGGTTGACACGCAGGGTGACGCATTCTTCGTCGCCTTCCCGACGGCTCAGGGTGCGCTGGCGGCCGCGGCCGCGGCCCGCGACGCGCTGATTCCCGGACCTATACGCGTGCGGATGGGCATCCACACCGGGATGCCGCTATTGACCGATGAGGGCTATGTCGGCGCGGATGTGCACCGCGCCGCGCGGATCGGTGCGGCCGGACATGGCGGGCAGGTGTTGCTCTCAGCCGCGACGGTCGCGCTCATCGGCCTCAAGCGCGTGCGCGACCTTGGCGAACATCGGCTCAAGGACTTCGACGAGCCGATCTCGATCTACCAGCTCGGGGACGAGCGCTTTCCACCGCTAAAAACGATCTCGAACACGAACCTGCCGCGTCCTGCCAGCTCGTTCGTGGGCCGCGGTATCGAGGTGACGGAGGTGGCGTCGATGCTGCAAAACGGGGCTCGCCTGCTGACCCTTACCGGCCCGGGCGGCTCGGGCAAGACGCGCCTCGCGATCGAGGCCGCCGCGACCTTGGTGCCGGAGTTCAAAGCCGGGGTCTTCTGGGTTGGCCTGGCTCCCCTGCAGGATCCGGCGCTGGTGACCGAAACCATCGGCCAGACCATCGGTGCCAAAGACGGCTTGGCCGCTCTCATCGGTGAGCGCGAGATGCTGCTGCTGCTCGACAACCTCGAGCAGGTGGCCGACTCCGCGCCCGAACTGGCCGCGCTGGTCGAGACCTGCCCAAACCTCCGACTCCTGGTCACGAGCCGCGCGCTCCTGCGAGTCCGCGGTGAGATCGAATACCCCGTCACACCGCTGGCCGACCCCGACGCCGTCGAGCTGTTCTGCGCTCGGGCACGGACTGAACCGGATGAGACGGTCCACGAGCTGTGCCGAGCCCTGGACAACCTGCCGCTGGCACTCGAGCTGGCCGCGGCCCGAGCGAGCGTGCTCTCGCCGCGTCAGATCCTGGAGCGGCTCTCGGGACGGCTCGACCTGTTCAAGGGCGGACGGGATGCCGACCCGCGCCAGCAGACGCTGCGGGCGACGATCGAATGGTCGTACGAGCTCTTGACGCCGGAGGAGCAACGTCTCTTCGCCCGACTCGCCGTGTTCCCTGGTGGCTCAACGCTGGAAGCGGCCGAAGAGGTCGTCGACGCCGACCTCGACACGCTCCAGTCCCTCGTCGACAAGAGCCTCGTTCGGCGCACCGAGGAACGGTTCTGGATGCTCGAGACGATTCGCGAGTACGCGACCGAGCGGTTCGCCGCATCGGACGAGGCTGTGCAGCTGCGACGCCGCCACGCGGAGTATTTCCTGGCGGTCGCCGAGGAGACGGAATCTCGGCTGCGGGACGAGGAGCTGGGCGGCGGGAGGGAATGGCTGGATAGGCAGGAGCGCGAGCTCGACAACTATCGCGCGGCTCTGGACATTCTCGAGGCGTCCGGGGACACCCAGCTCGACTTGCGCATGGCGGGAGCGCTCGCGGCACTCTGGGCCAACAACGGCCACGTGGCCGAAGGCCAGCGTCGTCTCGAACAGGCGTTGGCGGTCGACCCGGCGCCGACCCTCCCTCGGGTGAAAGCCCTCAACGGTGCGGCGGAGATGGCGTCGTTCGGTGACGACACGACCGCGATGCGAGCGTGGGCCGAGGAGGCGCTGGCGATCTGTCGACAACTCGGCGACCAGCGGGGCATCGCGGAATCGCTCTTCTCGCTTGGGGTTGCCGTCGGGGAGGGAGGCGATTGGGCGCATGCACGTCCGCTGCTTGACGAGAGCCTGCGAGTCTACCGCGACCTCGGTGACCAAGCGCGGGTCCTGTGGGGGACACGTGCCCTGGCGTGGGCCCATGCCGAGTTCGGCGATATGGAACGCGGCCGAGCGCTCTACGAGGACGCCCTCCGCCAGGCCCGCGCCGCGGGCAACAGCCTCGTTGAAAGCGTGCTTCTCGGTTCGCTGACATGGGTTGCGGTGGCGGAGGGTCGTCTCCAGGACGCCCGAGCGCTTCTCACGGAGAGCCTTCGGATCAAGCGCAGCCTCGGCGAGCGCATCGAAACGGCAGCGGGCCTCTGTCACGCTGCCCGGACTCTCGCTGCCGCAGGACAGGCAGAGACATCGGCCCAGCTCCTCTCTTGCTTCGAGGCGTTGTCCGAGGAAATCGGCGGGAGTCACGCCTGGGTCAGGAGGATGAACGACGAGACCCTTGCCATCATCCGCGCCCAGCTCGACGCCGCGGATATCAAGAGCGCGTGGGAGCAAGGAAGCAAGCTGACGACCGAAAAGGCCGTCGCCCTTGCCCTGGACGCACTGGACGCCATGGGGTGAGGGCGTGGCGAGCCCGGAGCGATGCCGGCCTATGATCCCAGACATGAGCGGGCGTCGGGCACGACGCCCAGTCGTCGAGCCCAATCCACTGGACGGCCAGCACGCCCAATGGGTCCGAACGTATGCGACGCGTCGTGATTTCCTGGGTGCCGCGGCCAGCGAGCCCGCCAGGCGAGCGGCCGAGCGGTTTCAGACCGAGGGCGCCCGGGAGCTGCTCGAGCTCGGGCCCGGCCAGGGGCGGGATAGCCTGTTCTTCGCGGCCGCCGGCCTCACGGTGACCGCGATCGACTTCGCTGAGGATGGGCTTGATCAGATTGCGCACAAGGCGGAAAGGGCTGGGCTGAACCAGGCGATCACGACCGTGCAACACGACGTGCGCCGGCCGCTTCCGCTACCCAACGCGAGCTTCGACGCCTGCTTTGCGCACCTGCTATTCAGCATGGCCCTGACGACTGAGGAGCTTGAACGGCTGAGCGCCGATGTGCTTCGCGTTCTCCGCCCGGACGGCCTGGTGGTCTACACCGCGCGGAGCACGGCAGACCCGCACTATGGAGCTGGGATCGCACACGGCGACGGCATGTTCGAGACGGACGGCTTCATCGTTCATTTCTTCGATCGGGCGCTCATCGATCGGCTGGCCACGGGTTCCGAGCTCCTCGAGGTTGCCGAGTACGAGGAGGGTAAGCTGCCTCGGCGTCTTTTCGGCGTCACGATGCACAAGCGCTGAGGACCTGAGCCTTCCCGCCAGCGGGGCGATGGCACAGAATGCGCCGCGCATGCCTGCAGTTGTTCTTCCTGATATGCCCAGTCCCGGGCTCGATCGCGACCATGGGACTCGCTGAGAGCCCCATGGTTGTGAGGCCGCCGCTTCGAGTCGCCAGTCACCTCGCGCCGGGTGTGCTGCCTCTTTATACCTTTCTCGCCGACTACCTGGCTGCCTCGATCGGGCGTCGTGCGGAATTCACGGTGGCCACCTCGTATGAACGCTGCGCGCAGGATGTGGACGATCTGTGCTTCGTGTGCAGCGTGCCGTACCTGCTCTTCGCGGAGCTCGGCCGCATCCATATGGAGGTGGTGGCAGCCCCGGTTCTGATCGGAGCCCGATACGCTGGCCGCCCCATCTACTTCTCCGATGTCGTCGTGCGCTCCGACAGTCCGTACCAGCGCTTCGCCGATCTGCGCGGCGCGGTCTGGGCCTACAACGAGCCCTTCTCGCACTCCGGTTACATCGTCGTCTGGCATCACCTGCTCTCGCTGGATGAGGGTGCCGGTTACTTCAGCCGCATGGTCGAGGCCGGCTTCCATTCCGAGGCCCTGCGCATGGTGGCGGACGGAACGGTCGACGCGGCCGCCATCGATTCGCAGGTGCTCGCCATCGAGCTGCGCGATCACCCGGATCTCGCCAAACGCCTGCGGATCATCGGCGCCATCGGTCCCTC
>VBJP01000039.1:4348-7571 GCA_005880165.1 Chloroflexota bacterium
CCCCGGGCTCGGCCTGTCCTGGATGCGGCCCTGGTCGAGCGCTTCGTGGCCGTGGATGGCGAAAGCTATGACGACGTCCGGTTGATGCTGGGTCGCGTCCACGAGGCTGGCCTGGTGGGTGCGCAATGGCGCGCCCGCTGGGCGGCTGTCAGCAGTCCAACCTCGACTGTCATCTGACGAAAGCCGGACGTAGCCCCGGGCGGAATCGGCGTGAATCGAGAGGGCCGTGTGGGATTCGAACCCACGACACGAGGATTAAAAGTCCCCTGCTCTGCCACTGAGCTAACGGCCCCCGAGCCGGCCTGCAGAGCATAGGGTGACATGAAGAGGCCCCGCACTCGGCGGGGCCTCGCTCGTGGGTTGAACGTTGATCAGCTCGCCGCGGCGGCGACCTCGTTGATGAGGGCGTTCGCCTGGTTGATCAGCGACTGTGCATTGTGCACATCGAGCTCGACCCCGTTGAACTCGGAGTCGCTGAGCACGCCTTTGATGGTGCTCGCCAGCGAGTCGCGATCCGTGGTCCAGCCGGCGATCTGGTTCTCGAGCTGCGTGTAGGTCGAGTCGTCGCCGGCGTTACCGCCGGATAGGGCATCCGTGGAAACCTTTAGGGCAGCCATCGAGAACGTGCCGAACGGCGCGTTGAGCTGCTTGTACACCTGTCCCAGCCGGACAGCGTCTCGGTGACCACGCGTCCATCGTGGGTGTAGTCGTCCTCAAGCCCAACCAGGCTCAAGATCGTTGGGCGCCAGTCCGTGTGATCGGTCCATACGCTGCCATTCACACCTTGGTTCTGGACGCCCGGCCCCACCATGCCGACCCAGGTCGAGGCGATCTCGTCCTGGATGTCACCGTGGTTCCAGGCAAAGCTCTGGTTCGTTCTCGCCGGGATGAACGCACATGCGTCCGATGTGGCGCATGTTGCCGGGGTGTTCGAGGCAAAGAAGAACCAATCCGGATCCGCGAAGAGCGTGAACGTCGGTGTTCGCATCGGATCGGCGGTCACCATGTGGAGCGTCTTCTCGGTGACCGGATCGGCCAGCCGCTGGGTGATGTCCGCCTGGACCTGGTTGGTGTACGGGTTCAGCCAACTGAGCCCAGCGCTCTCGCGCTCGAGCTTGCGGACGGCAGGATCGGTCCGTCCGGGATTGCCGGTGACGTACACGGTCGGCGCGTCGTCCGAATGGACCGTGAAGGCGGTGGTGTCGCTGAACTGCGTGCGAATCATCGCGCTCAGGTTGGCGTTGATCTCCCCAACCCGGTTGTAGGTGCACGGCGTGGTCACGCCATTGCATCCCGGATTGGAGGGCGCGTCCCCGGCGAAGTGATCTCCCTCGTCGACGGTGAAGACGAAGAGGGTGTTGCTCTTGTTGATGCCGTCGGCCGCCAGCCGGCTGAAGAACTGGCCGAATGCGGTGTCGTAATCGTGCAGCTGCTTGACGTAGTCTGCCTCGCCGGGCCCATACGCGAAGTGGATGTTCCCGGAGGTGCCGTGCCCGTCATGGGCGTCGGAGATGTAGGCGTAGGTGATGGGGATGCCGGCCTCCTGCATCTGGGCCACCCATGACAGCGAGACGGTCGCGGTCATGCCGTCGAATCCGGGGAAGCCGACATGGCCGTTCTGGTCCTGGATGACGTTGCCTGAGAGGTCTCTCATTGGGCCGTTGGTCTTGATCACAGGGTTCACGTACTTCGCGCCGAAGAGGCCGTCGAACCCGGCATAGCCTCCCGGCTCATCCGGCAGAAGGTCCGGACGCGCGTGGGTCGAGGCCGCGCAGAGGGTTGAGCCTGACGCACAGTGCACGCCGATGCCCACGTAGTCGGCGAACGTCTGCGTGGCGGAGGCGCCGGGGCTGTCGCCGGAGGCCTGGATGGCTTCAGGCGAGCCCGGCCCGAAGACGGTCGGGACGTCGATGCCGGTGTTCTCGAGGACCGTGTTGGCGGTCGCGACCGCACCCACGTCGCAGCCCGCTCGGGTATACGGCACCCAGGGTGCAGGCGCGATCTTCCCGAGCTCGTTGATCATCTCGGGCGTGAAATCGGTCTGGGCCGGCGGGGGAAACGGAGGACCAGCCGGGTCGTAGATCGGCGCCGTCCAGTACGCGAACGACACTCCAGTCCGAGTTCCGCCGCTCGGGGTGAAGTAGCGGAAGGAGTTCGACACCGGCTGACCCATGCGGTCCGGGTACACGCCGGTCAGCGAGGTCAGGATGCCCGTTGCGGTGTGCGAGATCAGGGCGGTGTGGTCGTTGCTGACCAGCGTCCCGTTGCTCTTGATGAAATTGAGGAGATTGGGCATCTGCTCCAGGTCAGATGGCACGCTGGGGTTGTCACGCCGGAAGTGGGTGTTGTCGAACTGCACGTAGATGACGTGCTTGATGTTGCCCCTGGCGGAGTTCAGGCCGCAGGTGCTGTCCGCCAGCGCCGGGCTGGCGGCCAACGGTGCCACGAGCGGAGCGGCAACCAGGCTCGAGGCTCCCAGCACCAGGGTGCTGGCGAGCACGGTGAGCCTGCCCAGTAGAGAGTGGGGACCCAAGGATCGCCTCCTTTCGCAGGCAGCCGCGAAGGGCCTGCTGCAAATGCTCGGGATCACACTGGAGCCCTCACCTTAGACCCTATGACGGGTCGTTGTGAACGGTTGAGCAGCGCCTGCCGCGTGGTAGATTCGGGGCCACCGACTGCATCGCCGCTGGAGGGCGAACGTGCGCCACATCCTGCTTTGGATGGCCCGCAACAGGTGGCTCAAGGAGCACCTTCCGCGCCTTCCGTTCGCCCGACGCGCGGTGCGCCGTTTCGTGCCAGGCGAGACAGCGGATGAAGCGCTGGCCGCGGCCGAGCCATTCCGCGCGCACGGCATCGGTGTGCTCTTCACGCGCCTCGGCGAGAACCTGTCCGACCTTGGCGAAGCGCAGGCCGTCGCGGATCACTACCACGGACTGATCGACCAGATCGCGTCAAGCGAACTGGACGGCGAGATCAGCGTCAAGCTCACCCAGCTGGGGCTGGATCTGGATCCCGACGCGACCTTCGGCCACGTCGCTTCGCTCGCCGAGCATGCTGCGCGCAGCGGCAAGACCTTCTGGATCGACATGGAGGGCAGTGCCTACACCGAGGCCACGGTGTCCATGTACGAGCGGCTCAAGGCCGAGCAGCCGAACGTGGGCGTCTGCCTGCAGGCCTACCTGCGCCGCACGCCCGCCGACCTGCATAGGCTCCTGCCGCTGCA
>VBJP01000039.1:7721-19057 GCA_005880165.1 Chloroflexota bacterium
CGCTGGCTTCCCGAAGACGTGCTTCGAGGTCCAGATGCTCTACGGCATCCGCGCTCGCGACCAGGTGCGCCTGGCGGCATCGGGCTACCGCGTCCGGGATCTGATCTCGTACGGCGAGGCCTGGTACGCGTGGTACCTGCGCCGCCTGGCCGAGCGGCCGGCCAACGTGGCGTTCGCGCTGCGTCAGCTCTTCGGCTAAGCGATCGGGTCCAGGTTCCGGGCATGCGCGTCCTGCTGATCGGTGTCGGCACAGTGGGCGAGGCGATCGCGCGCATGGCCTCGGCGCGTGACTGGTGCGAGGGTCTGGTCCTGGCCGACTACGACCTCGCTCGCCCCCGATCGCTCGAAGCCGAGCTCGGGACACCACGGACCACCCGCATCGCGGTCGAGGCGATCGACGCGCGCGACGCCGGCGCGGTGACGGAGCTCGCTCTACGCCACGAGGTGGACCTGGTCATGAATGCGGTCGATCCGCGCTTCGTGATGCCCATCTTCGAGGGCGCGCTGGCGGCGAAGGTCGACTACATGGACATGGCCAACAGCCTCTCTCGGCCGCATCCGGAGGACCCGTTCCGCCAGCCCGGCGTCAAGCTCGGCGACGAGCAGTTTGCCCGCGACGCGGATTGGCGTGGGGCCGGACGCCTGGCCCTGCTGGGCATGGGCATGGATCCAGGGCTGACCGATGTCTTCGCCGCGCACGCGGCCAAGAACCTCTTCGACGAGGTCGACGAGGTCCACGTTCGCGACGGCGGCGACCTGCGATTAGAGGGCTACGCCTTCGCGCCGGTCTTCTCGATCTGGACCACCATCGAGGAGTGTCTGAACCCGCCGGTCATCTGGGACGGCGATGAAAAGGAGTGGTTCACCACCGAGCCCTTCAGCGCGCCCGAAGAGTTCCCGTTTCCGGAGGGGATCGGGCCAGTCGAATGCGTCAACGTCGAGCACGAGGAGGTGCTGCTTGTCCCACGCTGGATCAAGGCGCGCCGCGTCACCTTCAAGTACGCGCTGGGATCGGATTTCATCGACAAGCTCAAGACCATCCACGCCCTGGGCATGGACCGCACCGACCCGGTCGACGTGAAAGGCGTCAGCGTCAGCCCGCGCGACGTGTTGGCGGCCGTCACGCCGGATCCCGTCTCTCTCGGCGACCGCATGGTCGGTCGAGCGATCGTGGGCACCTGGGTCATCGGGCGCGAGGACGGTCGGCCGCGCGAGGTCTTCCTCTACCAGATGGCCGATGCCCAGGAGACGCTGCGGACGACCGGTTCGCAGGTGGTTGGTTGGCAGACCGGATTCAACCCGGTGATCGCCATGGAGCTCCTGGCGAGCGGCGCCTGGTCGGGGAGCGGCGTGGTTGGCCCGGAAGCCTTCGACCCGGACTCATACCTCGCGCTGCTGGACCGCTACGGCATTCATCACGCCATGGTCGAGATGGAGCCCGGGGCGAATCGGCCCACCTGACGGCTGGCTGGGCGGATGGCACCGACCGACCTATGCTTTCCGCGGAGGTACTGGCAGATGAATGTCGACGAGATGATCCGCGGGACCCAGGACGCGATGACCGTCAAGCGCGTGTACGGTGACCCAATCGAGAAGGACGGCTTGACCGTAATCCCCGCCGCCAAAGTGACTGGCGGGGGGGGAGGTGGCGGCGATGCAGAGAACAACGCCGGCGGTGGCTTTGGGCTCCGTGCTCGGCCGGTTGGCGCCTACGTGATCAAGGATGGCAAAGTCAGCTGGGAGCCGGCCCTGGACCTTAACCGCGTCATCCTGGGCTCCCAGATCGTGGCCATCTTCTTCTTCCTGGTCCTGCGCGCCGCCTTCAAGCGCCGCAAATAGTCAGCGGGCGCCGAGAGAGCGCCGGAGTTTGACCGATGCTCCGGCGGTGACTACCATCTCTGCCGCGGGGTGGAGCAGCGGTAGCTCGTCGGGCTCATAACCCGAAGGTCGTCGGTTCGAATCCGTCCCCCGCAACCAAGCATTCCCCTTTCGGAACCCGCCTCCCGCCAGGCGGGTTTCGTCTTGTCCGCTGTCCGCTCCTAGAAGCCGATCGCCTTGCGCGCGATCGGGGTGCGGGCGATCAGCCAGCAGGCCGCAAAGGACAGGACGGTCACCAGGACCCACAGGACTAGCGTCAGCGGCAGGTTCTGATTCACCACATCGAAGCCGAACGGCGCTGATCTCCACGCCACGTTCAGCAGGAACACGTGAATGATGAACACGCCCAGGGACAGCTCGCCCAGGTGACGCATCACCGCGCCCACCGGCGGTCTCGCGGCGGGGCCGGAGGAGCTGATCAAGCTGCGAGAGATCACGAAGATGGTCACGGCCGTCACCGCCACGGGTAGCCCCTGATAGCCGCCACCGGCCACAACCAGCAGCACCGGATTCTGCGCGCCAACCGCGTACTGCCACACCACCAGGACCTCCGCCAAACCGAACAGACCGATGGCGCCCAGCAGGGCGCCACCTCGCAGCACCAGGTCGCGGAGCGCGAATCCCAGGACGAAGTAGCCGATGTACGGGACGAAGAGCGTCAGCGCCGCCGGCTGCCAGATCACGGTACGGGCGCCGGCGATCCCGAGGATCTGGGCACCGGCCCACACCGCCCACGTCCATCCGACGCACGCCCCACCAATGACCAGCAGCTCGTTGCGGGTCCGCCCTGCCAGGGCAGGCCGCAGCAGCGGCGTGATCAGGTACAGACCCAGCATGATCCAGAAGAAGTAGAGCTGGACATAGATCGTCCCGTGCAAGAGGTCACGGACGATCCCCGCCACTGTCAGGTGCTCGCCCTGCAGGAGCCATCGGACCAGCAGGTAGCCCACGTGGGCGACGACAAGCGGGATGGCGATGCGCTGCAGGCGGCGGGCGTAGAAGGCTCGAGCCCCTTCACCAGGGCGCGGCGCCAGCAGCAAGGCGCCGCTGACCATGATGAAGACCGGGACCGCCCAGGAGAACCCGAGATCGAGGGCCGTGGCCAACCACCAGGTGCCCGAGTCCCGGATCCCCGTGTTGCCGACGATCGCGGAGCAGCTGTGGATGAGCACCACGGCGCTCATGGCGGCGACGCGGAGGTAGGAGGCGAAGGCGAGGTCGCGGCCTGCATCGCCCGCGTGCAGTGTTGCGGAGCCTCGCGTGTCGAGTTCTCGCGGGAGATCGCGGGAGATCGGGGGCATCGTTCTCCCGGGGTGCGGGGTCCGGCGACTCTATCAGCCGCCGGCTGCCATCGTCGACCGGCCTGGCGCAGGGCGTCGCACCGATGACGTCCGCTAGAATGCGGGCCAGGTGGCGCAGGAACTCGACGGCCGGTCTGCCGAACCTCGCGGCACGGACTTCCCGTCTCGTATCCGACGCACGACAGCGCCCGGAGGGTCGACCCCGCAGAGATGACCAGGAAGCTGCGTCCATACGACCAGCCGCCCAGACGCAAGCGCACGCTCATCCCGAGCGCGCCCGACAGCGCGGCGGGTCTCTTCCTGGTGGTGGCCATCCTGTGGCTGCTGGCCGCGGCGGGCCTCGGGATCCTGGCGGCGGGCGCGCGGCTCTTCCCGGATCTGCTGAAGGTCTCGTTTAGCGTGCCGCTCGGGTCTGGGATCGAGGTCGACATCACTCGTACGACCATCGACCCCGCCTTCGTCGATGCGCTCGTCTTCGGCTGGCTGACGAACGCCGCATTCGGAGCGATCTGCTTCATGACGCCCCGTCTCACCGGGATGCGGCTGGCGAGCGACAGGCTGGCCAACCTGGGACTCGCCGCCTGGAACCTCGCGTTGGCGGCCGGGATCGCCCTCCTGTACGTCAAGGGCGCCTCCGGCCTCGGGAGCCTGGCCGAGTTCCCGCTGCCGGTGAAGGGCCTCGCGCTGCTCGGGTTGCTGACGGTCAATGGCGTGTTCTGGAGGACGCTGCTGCCCATCCGGGCGCTCCCGTACATCAGCCTCCTCTATTTCGGGATCGGCCTGCTGGCGCTGCTCGGCCTTTTCGCGCTATCGGCGATTCCCGGGGTCATCAGCCTGGGGTCCACGAACGACCAGCTGCTGTGGGCATTCACCGCCCGCGGCATCATCACGTACTGGGTGCTTGGTTCGACGCTGGGCGCGCTCTACTACGTCATCCCGCGCGTCACCCGCAACCCGCTCTACTCGGGCGGGCTGGCGCTCCTCGCGTTCTTCGGATGGCTGGCTTTCGCGGGCCTGTCGGCGATCGGCGCTCTCGTCGATCCATCGGTCCCGTACGTCATCACGTCGCTCGGGCAGGCCGGCACCCTGCTCCTGCTGGCGCCGACCTTCCTGGCGCTCGCCAACCTGCTCGCCACGATGAGCGGCCGCTGGTCGCTCACCTTTTCGCCGGGAACGATCCAGTTCGCCGTGACAGGGGTGGCGTTCCTGTTCGTTACCGCGATGCTCGAGAGCGTTGGCGCTCTGCGGGGCGTGCAGCGGCTGACGGCGGGCACCGACTGGGGCCTGGGCGTCCTGGTACTGGGGCTCTTGGGCGGTTCGACCCTTGCCTTCTACGCGTTTGCCGACCACGCCCTGCCGCGCATCCTGCGCCGCGCAGGGAGCGAGGGATTCCTGGTCCATGGTCAGTTGTGGACGGCATTCGCCGGCGCGGCGCTTGCCGGTTTCGCGATGATCGCCGGGGGCCTGGTGCAGGGTTCGCTGCTGGCGGAGGGAGGAACGCCCGACAAGCTGAACCTGACACTGCTCGCCTTCCGCTCGGCCGCGGCGGGCGGGTTGAGCTTGATCGCGCTGGGCGGATTCGCGCTGTTGGTCAATGTCTTCCTGCTCTACACCGAGGGCCGTCCAGCCGAATACGCCGTGCCTCCGGTTGACGCAGCGTCCGCCGCGGCGGCGGGCCGCTGAGCGCATGACGCCGCATGCGCCCATCGCAACCCGGCCCGGGCTGCCTCGCTGGGCGCTGGGCCTGACCGTCTTCGTCTTCCTCGTGGGCGCGGTGTACCTGGGTTCCAATCTCTCGGGAACCAATCCACCGATCGCCGGCGGTCCTTCTGCCTCACCTGGCGCCGGCGGAGGTTCGGCAGCCGCGCTGGCGATCATCAACCAGGCGGGCTGCAAGAGCTGTCACGGTCCCGATCTCGGCGGCGTTCCACCCACCTTTCCGGATCTGCACGGCCTCCAGGGCGGGCCGACGGTTGACAACCTCAAGCAACTTGGCCAGCAGCATCCAAAGGACTGGATGAACATCTGGATCGCCGGCAAGGATCCCTCCGTCTCCGACCCAGCCATGCGCAAGGGGATGCCGGTCTTCGGCGGCCCACCGTACAACCTCACGCCGCAGCAGATCGACACCATCGTTAAGTACCTGCTCACCCTGAAATGACCGATTCGGCCGCGTCGCCGGCCGGGGGCCCCGCCGAGCGTCCGCTGCGCGAGGTGCCGGTCCTGATCGGGGCGGCCGAGATGGCCGACATCGACGCCGCCGCGCAGCGCCTGGGGCTCAGCCAGGACGCGCTGATGGAGAGCGCGGGGGCCGTGGTGAGCGAGCTCGCCGTGGTCGAGCTGAGCCGGCTGGCTGAGGGCGTCGAAGGTCCCGGCGGTCCGCTCGCGGAGTCCACGTTGAGCGTCGTGCTGTGCGGCCCGGGCAACAACGGCGGGGATGGCTTCGTTGCCGCACGCCGGTTGGCCGCGGCGGGGCAGCGGGTCCTCGCCGTCCTGGTCGGTGACGCATCGCGCATCGGCGGCGGCAAGACCGATGGCGGCCACGCCGCGGCTCACAACTGGGCGGTGCTGCAGGCGATGGCGTCGGCCGGCAGCCTCGAGCTCTTCGTGGCTCCCGCTCCCGAGCTGTTGCTCAAGCTTCGGCCGCGGCTCTCTCCGGCGAGCCTGATCATCGACGCACTGCTGGGCAGCGGGGCCGCTGGACCGCTCCGCGAGCCGATCTCGACGGCTGTCGACCTGGTGAACGCCATCCGCACCCATGCCCGCGCGGCCGGTCGGGGCTGCACTGTCTTGGCGGTCGATGCGCCCACGCGCGTGGACCTGACCAACGGCGGCCATTCCGATCCGGTGGTCCAGGCGGATCTGACGGTCACCTTCCATCGGGGCAAAGCTGGGTTCGCCCTCGATCGCGAGGCGCGCGCGTTTGCCGGTCGCTACTTCGTGGCGCCCATCGGCATCCCGTTGGAGGCAGAGTCGGGGATCGTCCCTCCTGACGGGGAGTGGCCTCCGGCGCGGATCACGCAGGTGACCTGGGACGAGCCCGTGCCGCGTGAGCAGGAAGGGTTCGTGCGGCCGGGCGGCGACGTGCCCGCGGGCCCCGGAGTCCAGGATTGAGACACCGCGATCCGCGCGAGGTGAGCCGGCTCGGCACGCTACGCGTCGATTGACCTCAGCTTCCCGCGATTGACCCTCTGCGTCGCTCGCGTCATTAAGCGGACGATCCCGGCTTCTCGAGGGCACGGCCCTCCCGACAGATCGGACAGTCCTCCGCGGCCCACGTCTGGATCTCGATCGAGCCGAGTGCCTGGACCGGGAAGCCCGCCGCGACCGGGGTGGTCGACCGGTCGACGATGACCGCCGCAGCGAGCGGCTCCGCGCCGGCGGCGCGCACGGCGTCCGCGGTCTCGAGCAGAGAGGCGCCGGTAGTCAGGATGTCGTCGACGAGGACCACCCGCTCATCAGCCGACAGCGGCCATCCACGGCGCAGCGCGCGTCGGCCCCCGCCATCTGCGGCGGGCACCGGTTCCGCGAAGATGCCGCGAACCTCTCGGCCGAGGACTTCCGACAGCTGCCGGCCCGTCTCGAAGGCGAGCAGCACGCCGCCGGTCGTTGGACCCACCACCAGCGTCGGCTCGTATCCAGCCAGCTCCCTCGCGAGCCGCCGCCCGATCTCGACTCCCAGTGACGGGTACTGGAGCACCAGGAACTTCTCCAGGTAGCGACCCGAGTGCCGCCCGCTCTTCAGCAGGAAGTGCCCATCGCGCAGGGCGCCGGATCGGAGGAACAGCTCCTCGATCGACGCCTGCGCCAGGTTGGGGGCCTGCGGCGAGGCCGGCGCCATGGGTCGCATCGGTCTATTCGTAGACAGCTGAGAAATCGACGTGCGGGTACCGCTCGCTGAGCGCCTCGGTGACCCAGGCCAGCACATCAGCGGGATCGTAGAAATCCGCGACGACCCTGGCATCGGTGACCGTCAGTCCGGCGCGGTGCGCTTCGCCACCTTGTGCGCTGCCTGCGGGCAGGTCGGTCAGGTCCAGACTTGTCTCGAAGCGCCCATCCGCGCGGAGCATGAGGGTGTCGTCCGGCTCGTCCACGAGCAGCAGGTCGCCGACCCGGGAGAGCACCTCCTCTGCGTTCGAGGTGAACTCGCGCAACGCCTGGCTCTGCTGCGTGGCGATCTGGGACCGATAGGCGTCGGCCAGCTGCCAGAGGCGCTGCGCGGCGAGCGTCTCTTGCTGCTGGGGCGGAAGGCCGCGCTGCCAGTCCTCGCCCCCTTCCTCGCCGGTGACCGGTTCCGGCGGAATGACCTCGTCGCGCTCGAGCTCGTCGGCTGGAAGCAGGTGCCCCGCCGGATCCCGGGCCGCATCGATCAGCCAGGAGAAGATGTCGGCCGGGTTGTACAGCTCGATGATCTCGGAAACTGCTTCCACCACCTGCTCCTCGTCGTACCACTCGCTGTCGGCGGGGTCCTGGTAGGTCAGGCGTGTGGTCCAGGTCTGGTCCGAGGGGTGGTAGACGAGGTGGTCCTGCTCATCGTCGACGAGCACGATCGAGCCGATCTCGGAGAGGCGCTTCTGGTTGGCATCCAGGAACCGGCGCAGCTGTTCGGTCGACTCGTACAGGAAGTCCCGACGCTCGAGCTCGGCCTCCTCGGCGAGCTGGCGAAGGGCGTTGATCCGGGGCGAGCTCACGGCTTGAACACGAAGTCCGGTCCCATCCGTTCGCGCAGGAAAATGATGTGCTTCTTCTCGAAGACGGACTCCGCGATGCGGTGGGCCAGTCCGCGCGCCGAAGGATCCGCGTAAAGACGGTCGAGGACCGCGTAGCTGGGCAGGTCCAGGATCACCAGGTTGTTCCAGTCGGAACCCTCGGTGACGTTGAACCAGCCCACGAACCGGATTCCGAAGTCGGATTCGTAGCGGCGCATGGTCCGCGGGAAGAAGTGGCGCATCCCGCGCTTGAAGATCGTGTCCCGGCCGCGACGCACGTTGAAGAAGGTCACCATCAACGGCATCAGGCGCCATCCCCGCGATCAGGTGCCCGCTCCGTTTCGTGCTCGTTCTCCTTCGAGCCCGATGGCGCAGCCGTGCCGGCCTCGGCGCTGTGCGCCTGCGCGGAGGTGATCACCATCGGCGCCCTTGCGACTCCGATGCTTCGACCTCGACCGCGGCGCCGATCGGCGAAGAAGACGCGAAGCAGGAAGACCGCCGTCATGCTCACCAGGAAGAGGAGCCCCAGGTCGATGAACAGCAGCAGGCCCAGCAGCCAGACCGGCCAGCTGAAGGTGAAGACGCCCACGGGGATGAGGAGCAGGATGCCCGCGAACAGCGATGCCAGGACCGCGAACTCGGTGAAGCTCGGTCCCTCGTTGGGATCCAGGTCCTCGTTGGTTCGAATCGACATGTCACTCGCGCCGGGTGTTTGGACCGCCCCGGATGCTCCCATATCCGAGGAAGCAGCGCATCACGTGCGGCCGGGGCAGGTCCCGGACACCAGCGCCGTATCCGACGGTCGCGCCGGCGAAGGGAGGGGAGGCCGGCCACTCGGCCACCAGATGGGCCAGGATCGCGGCAGCCACCGGCGAGACCAGCGGGATCCCGGGCGATTCGTCGTAGGTGGGCGCGTTGGCCAGCAGCGAGGTCACCACGGCCGAAGCGGCGCCGGTATTGACCGGCGAGCACATCACCGTGCGAACCTCCAGGGCGGCAAGAGCCGCCGAGGCGCCAACGGCGCCCACGATACTGTCGATGCCCGAGGTGCCAGTGAAGACGAAGTCGTCGATCCGCACCCCTGCGTGCGCAGCCTCCTCGCCGGCCAGGAGGCGGAGGATCGCGGTGGCGTCATGCAGCACCCCGGGACGCAGCTGAGCGTCGCTCAGGAGGGTGGCCATGTCCTTCAACCGTGCCTTTACGTTCGGCACCTGGTCCACGATGCGTAGCTCGAGTGCCTGCACCGGGCCCTTGGCCACCTCCCGCACCCGGAGGTCGAAAGCGGCGCCCGCTCGCTGCAAGGGCGCGAGCAGGTCGCGAAGGTCTGCCTCGAGCAGCCCGGCCGATACCAGCGAGCCGAGCAGCATCTCCGCGCTGGCTCCGGTGGCGCAGTCGAAATAGGCCAGCCGCTCCCCGGGGCTCACCTCGCGATTCCAGGCGGGCGGTGGCTGCCCGGCTGCCGACCTTGCACGAGCATCTCGGCCCTAGCCTAGACCAGCAGTCCCATGCCTTCGTCGAAGGTCACGCGGCCATCGGCCACGGTCAGGCGCACGACCCCCGGCAGCTCCCTGCCCAGCAGCGGGGTGTTGGCAGATCGCGATGCAAGCGTGTCTCGGTCCACGCGCCACCGCCCAGCCGGGTCGAACACGACCATGTCCGCTGCGGTCCCCGGGCGCAGGCCGCGCTCCTCGCCGATGAGCGCGGCGGGCGCAGTCGAGAGCGCTGTCAGCAGCGCGGCGAGCGACAGGCAGCCGGCGTCGACGGCGGCCAGGCCTATCGAGAGGGCCGTCTCCAGCCCGATCATGCCCGGCGCGGCCTCGGCGAACTCCACCAGCGTGCGCTCCGGCGGATGCGGTGCATGGTCGGTCGCGATGGCGTCGATGCTGCCGTCCGCCACGCCTCGCAGCAGCGCCAGCGCGTCCTCGCGAGCAGGTAGCGGCGGGTTCACGCGGCAAGCGCCGTCGAAGGCGACCCGCGCATCGAGTGGTTGTCCGAATGGGTCGCTCACCAGGTCGCTCGGGGCCTCCCAGCTGAACCCCCGATCGCCCGCGATCCACGCGTCGGTCATCGCCAGATGGTGCGGCGTGACGTCGCAGGTGACCCGGACGCCGCGATCCTGGGCCCGTCGCACGGCATCAAGGGCTGCCGCGGTCGACAGGTGGGTGAGGTGCAGCCGGCCGCCCGTCTCCTCCGCCAGGGCGATGTCGCGCTCGACGATGAGCAGCTCCGTGCTCGGCGCCCATCCGGCCAGCCCCAGGCGGGTTGCCACCGGCCCGGAGCGCATCAACGTCCCGCTCGCGAGGGTCGGGTCCTCCGCATGCTCGATGAGCGGCAGACCGAGCGGCCCGATTGCCAGGAGCGCGAAGCGTGCCAGGCGAGCGGTGAGGATGGCCGCGCCGTCATCTGAAATGGCGACGGCGCCGCTGGCTGCCAGATCCCCGACGTCGGTGAGCGCCTCGCCGGCGCGTCCATGCGTGGCCGCGGCCACGACCCGCACGCGGGTCGAGGCGCCGCGCGCCAGCGAGACGACCCAGGCGACGCGAGCCGCTTCGTCGAGCGGAGGATCCGTGTTCGGCATCGCGCACACCGTGGTGAATCCGCCGTGGGCGGCGGCGCGGCTCCCGCTCGCGATGGTTTCCGCTCCCTCCATGCCCGGCTCACGCAAATGCGTATGCAGGTCGCAAAAGCCAGGAGCGACCACCAACCCATGGCCATCGAGGCGCGGTATCCCATCCGGCACCCCAAACCCGTCGGCGATCCGTCCCTCGACGACCGCGAGGTCGCGCACCCTATCGCTCCGCGCTGCGGGGTCCACGGCCCGGACGCCGGTGAGCAGAAAGCTGGCTGGCGCATCGGTCAGGGCGCCGAAGGGGCTGGTCATCGGTCCATCTCAGGCGGCAAGCAGAGAGAGGACAGCCATGCGCACTGCCACGCCATTGGTCACTTGACGGCCGATCAGGCTCCGCTCGCTCGCCGGCAGCTCCGCCGTGAGCTCGATGCCCTCGTTGGTGGGACCCGGATGCAGCAGCGGCGCTCCCGGTCGTGCCCAGGTCATGCGCTCCTCGTCGAGGCCCCAGGCCCGGGTGTACTCGCGCAGCGAGCCGATTCCGCCACCGATGCGCTCCAGCTGGACCCGCAAGGTCATGACGGCATCGGCGCCCTGGAGGGCATCTCGCAGGCTGGCCGCCACGCTCACGCCTGGCCACGCGTGGAAGCCGGCGACCCACGGCGGCGGTCCGCCAAGCACCACTCGCGCCCCCAGTCGCGTGAGCGCGTGGAGGTTCGAGCGCGCGACGCGCGAATGGGCCACGTCCCCGACGATCGCGATAGTCCGGCCCTCCAGCGAGCCGCCGAGTGCCTCGCGCAGCGTCAGCGCGTCGAGCAGCGCCTGGGTGGGGTGGGCGTGGGCACCGTCGCCAGCGTTGAGCACCCGGAATCCGGTGGCCCG
>VBJP01000280.1 GCA_005880165.1 Chloroflexota bacterium
CCTCAACCGTGACCCGCGTCAGGTCATCGATCGGATACACGGTGTGGATGTCGGGCAGGAAGACGATGTCGACCCGTTCGCGCTCGAGGAGCGCGAGGTCGCGCCCCTCGTCGCGAGGGTAGCTGGCCAGCTCCTGCGCGCTGGAGAAGACGGTTGGATTGACGAAGCAGCTGACCACGACGCAGCCGTTCTGTTCGGCCGCGTTGCGGACCAGCGACAGCTGTCCCTCGTGCAGGAAGCCCATGGTCGGCACGAATCCCACCGAATCGCCGGCGAGGCGACGCTCCAGGATGGCTGCCCGCAGGTCCGGGACGGTGCGGGTGACGATCACCGGCTAGCGGCTGCTGCCGGCCGAGCCGGCGCGCGGCCGGCGCG
>VBJP01000281.1 GCA_005880165.1 Chloroflexota bacterium
GATCGCGGGCGCCGCGGTATCGATCGGCGATGAGGTCCCAGAGCCTCTCCGCGATCTGGCGCTTCGGGAGCATCGGCCAATCCGTCAGCGCACCTTCAGAACCGAAGACGGTCACCTTGTTCTCATCCGAGCCGATGGCATCGAACGGGCCACCCACGACGTTGCCTACGATCAGGTCGAGCCCCTTGTCCCGGAGCTTGCCGATCGCGTTGGCCTCGAGGTCCTGGCTCTCGGCCGCGAAGCCGATGAGGAACGGGCGGACCTCGGCGGGCATCTCGGCGACCTCCGCGATGATGTCCGGGTTCGGGACCAGCTCCACTTGCAGCTCGGCCCCGTCGCGCTTGATCTTGCGGCCGCTGGCCTGCTTCGGCGCGAAGTCGGCGACGGCGGCGGCCATGACCAGGATGTCGGCCCCGGGAGCCTCCCGCATGACTGCCTGCCGCATGGCCTGGGCGGTCGTGGCGTTCACCACGCTCACCCCCGGCGGCGGATTGACGCTCATTGCCCCGGCGATCAGGGTGACCGTGGCTCCGCGATCCCGCGCCGCCTCGGCGATGGCGGTGCCCATCTTGCCGCTGCTCCGGTTGCCGATGAAGCGCACCGGGTCGATTGGCTCGCGGGTCCCTCCCGCGCTGACCACGACCCGCAGGCCCTCCAGGTCCCCGGCACGTTCGAAGAGCCGCTCGAGGGTGTCCGCGATAGTGCCTGGCTCGGCAAGTCGCCCGATCCCGGTCAGGCCCGAGGCGAGCGACCCGACCTCCGGCTCGACGAGCAGGTAGCCGAACTCGCGCAGCGTCGCCACGTTGCGCTGCGTCGCCGGATTGGTCCACATGCCCGCATCCATGGCCGGCGCGACCACCACCGGGGCGCGGCTGGCGCAGGCGATGGCCGTCACCGGGCTGCTCGCCATCCCGATCGCCAGCTCGGCGAGCACGTTGGCGGTCGCCGGCGCAACAACCACCGCGTCCGCCGCCTCCGCCAGCTCGATGTGTGCGATCTGCTGCTCGGCGTCCAGGTCCAGAACGTCGCTCACCACGGGTCGATGCGTGAGGCTCGCGAAGGTGAGGGGCGTGACGAAGGCAGCCGCGGAGCGGGTGAGCGCGACGTCGACCGTGGCGCCGCGCTCCATGAGGCGTCGCACGAGGAGCACCGCCTTGTAGGCGGCGATGCTGCCAGTGACTCCCACCACGATGCGGCGGCCGGCCAGAGGGCCGCGCTCCGGGCTCATGTGCCAGGGCCCCGCGCAATGGATTCGGGCAGCACCGCGTCGGTCTGGCGGCGGATGCCGTCCCAGGCGTAGCGAATGCCGCGAAGCGTCAGGTCCGCCTCAACCGAGTCGATGCCCAGCACGTCCGCCAGCCACGGCTCGTAGGTGTGCCCGCCGGTGGCCACCACGCTCACCCGCGCGGTCGCCGGGGAGCGTTCGATCAGCTCGCCGCGCAGCGCCGTCAGCAGGCCACTCACCAGCCCGATGTATCCCAGGACCGTGCCGCTCTGCATGGCGTGCACCGTGTTGGCGCCGATGGCGTGGGGAGGCCGGCGCAGCTCGATACGCGGCAGCTTGCTGGCGGACCCGACCAGCGCCTCGAGCGAGAGGCCCAGACCCGGAGCGATCGCACCTCCGATGTATGCCCCCTCAGCGCTCACCACGTCGAAATTCGTGCTGGTGCCCAGGTCGATCACGATCGCCGGGCCGCCGAACTCGACCTTCGCCGCCAGGGCATTGGCGAGCCGATCCGCGCCGGCTTCTGCGGGGCGGTCGATCTCGATCTCCAGGATCCCCGCCAGGCTGCGGGCGTCAACGATGAGCGCTACCAGGCCGGTTCTCGAGCGGATCATGCGCGTAAAGGTGGTGGTCAGGGGCGGCACCACGCTCGCCACCGCCACCGCGTCGATCTCGTCCAGCGCGTGCCCACCGAGGCGCAGCAGGTCGCCGACCAGGACTGCGACCTCGTCGTCGGTCGCCGTCGCCTGGGTCGTGCCTCGCCAGGAACCGACCAGCTCGGCATCGTCGAACAAGCCGAGTGTCACGTTCGTGTTCCCGATGTCGACGGCCAGGAGCTTCATCTGGCCGACATCCTAGCAGCCGGCCCCGGCGTTTCCGGGTGCGCACAATGGCTGGCCCATCGGTCCATCCGTGCTCAAATGGCCGGTGTTAGACTCGCCGACACCCCGTCGAGCGAGACAGCATCGAACCGCCATGTCCGACGCGCGAGCCAAGCTGTACATCAACAC
>VBJP01000282.1 GCA_005880165.1 Chloroflexota bacterium
ATCCGGCCATCAAGCAGGCGTTTGACACGTATATGAACGACGTCGTGGCGAACACCTTTGGTGGCGGGACCAACGCGGTCGCGACCAAGTTCGACGTCGCGGGCGATCCGCTCTTCGCCACACCCCCCGGTTGCGAGCTCTTCCACCAGGCGAGCTTCATCACCGGCTTGGGCAAATTCCCCAAGGAGAAGGCGGGGACCGACTACAACTTCTTCCCCTTCCCAGCGATCAACGACCAGTACAAGAATGCCGTCGAAGGTGCCGGTGACCTGTTCGGCATGTTCCACGACACCCCGGCCGCCAAGTCGCTGATGAAGTACCTGGTGACCGCGCCCGCCCAGGACATCTGGGTCAAGGCCGGCGGGGCACTGTCCGCGAACAAGAACGCGACCGACTACCCCGACGACATCAGCAAGCGTTCCGCTGAAATCCTGTCCAAGGCCACTGCCTTCGTCTTCGATGCATCGGACCAGATGCCGACGGCGATGAACGCCGCCTTCTGGTCGCACGCGGTGAGTCTCACCTCAGGAAAGGAAACGGTTGACCAGGCGTTGGCGGCACTGCAGAAGGTTGCCGATGACGCCTACACGCAGTAGAGCGACCTAGCCAAGCCGGCAGGGCGCGGCCCGTATCGCGCCCTGCCGATGAACCCTCGCTGGCGCCGGAGGTTGGCTGATGACCGATAAGTTGGTCACCGCGCTCATCGTGGTGATTGGCGTCCCCGCAGTGCTGGTCGGCTACATCTGGGGGACCGAACAGGTCCTCCGCTTGGTCTCGGAGCGTATGAAGCCACGGATCCGGCCCTGGCTGTGGCTGCTTCCCGCGTTTGGCTTCCTGGCCGTCTTCCTTGTCTACCCGATGATCGGGACGGTCGTCACCAGCCTCCAGGATCGTTTCCAGAAGAAGTTCGTGGGTCTCACGAACTACAGCTGGTTCGTCGGCAGTGATGATGCGCTGACTGCCCTGAGGAACAACGTCCTGTGGCTGCTCCTCCTGACCGCGTTGACCGTCGGGCTCGGCCTCCTGATAGCCGTCCTCGTGGATCGCGTTCGTTACGAGTCAGCTGCGAAAAGCGTGATCTTCGTGCCGCTCGCCATCAGCATGGTGGCAGCCGGCGTCATCTGGCTCTACATGTACAACTACAACCCGCCCGGGAGTCCACAGACCGGGACCCTGAACGCGGTGATCGGCAACGTGGGTCTGGGACCCGTCCCATGGCTGCAGGTCGAGGATTTCAGTGTGAACACGCTCATGCTGATCATCGTGATGGCCTGGATGTGGACAGGCTTTGCCATGGTCATCATCTCGGCCGCGCTCAAGGGCATCAATCCCGAGCTGCTCGAGGCCGCCAGAGTGGACGGCGCGACTGAGCTCCAGGTGTTTCGGGGGATCATCTTCCCGCTCCTGGTGCCCACCCTCGTCGTCATCTCGACGACCATGATCATCACCGCCCTCAAGGCCTTTGACGTGGTCTACACCATGACTGGCGGACAGCTCAAGACCAACGTGGTCGGGACCCTCATGTACCAGGAGATGTTCAGGTTCGGGAACTATTCGCGAGGTGCCGCAATCGCCGTCGTGCTGCTCATCGCGATCGTGCCGATCATGTTCTTCAACATCGGCCGCTTCCGGGCACAGGAGGCGATCCGATGACGGCCGTCGCCGTGTCCCGCGGCCAGCCCGCCGAGCGACAAAGCTGGTTCGCCCGCAACCATGTGGGCCTCCACACCGCCCTGGCGGTCATCATGATCGTTTGGGCCATTCCTACCATTGGCCTGGTGATCAACTCGTTCAGGCCGGGCGACGTCGCGTCGGACAGTGGATGGTGGAGCGCCCTCTTTCCGCCCTACAGCTTTACGTTCGAAAACTATTCGCACGTCCTCGGCACGACCAGCATCGGCACGAATTTCCTCAACAGCCTGTTCATCAGCATCCCGGCGACGGTGATTCCCCTCTTCGTAGCGTCGTTCGCCGCGTATGCCTTCAGCTGGATGGAGTTCCCGGGCCGCAATCTGCTGTTCGTGATCGTGGTCGGACTGCTCGTCGTTCCCCTTCAGGCGACGCTCATCCCGGTGCTGAAGCTGTTCGCCAGCTGGGGCATCGCCGGCACGTTCCTCGCCGTGTGGCTCGCTCACACGGGATACGGCTTGCCCTTTGCGGTCTACCTGCTCCGCAACTACATGGGCTCACTGCCGCGGGAGGTGTTCGAGTCCGCCGCCATCGACGGGGCTAGTCCGGTGACCGCCTTCTTCCGGCTGGCCATCCCCATGAGCGTGCCAGTCATCGCCGCGCTCGCGATCTTTCAGTTCCTGTTCGTATGGAACGACCTCCTGGTCGCCCTGATCTACCTCAGCACGGTCAATCCCGACAACAACCCACTCACGGTGAGCATCGCTGGTTTGGTCACCTCGATCGGAGGCGGGTCGCAGTACCTGGGTGCCGCCGCGTTCATCAGCATGGCGTTGCCGCTGATCGTCTTCTTCAGCCTGCAGCGCTACTTCGTGCGCGGCATCGTGGGAGGCTCGGTCAAGGGCTAGACCGATGGGCCGCCTTCAGGGGTCGTCGTTCAGCCGGGCGGCGACCCCTGGGTGCCCTCGCGGTGCTTTGCGCG
>VBJP01000288.1 GCA_005880165.1 Chloroflexota bacterium
CGCCGCCTCCGCATCGGCGTGGACCAGGCCGTCGCGCGAGATGGGCACCACGCGGATGGGACCGGCCGCCTGGATGTGTTCGATGAGCTCGGGCGTCAGCGGCGCCCCGAAAATGGGCGTGGCGAGGACCACGACCTCGCGGTTCACCCCCGCCCCTCGGACGCGGAAGCGGCGCCATCCTCCATGCGGCTGACCCAGCGCTTCGAGTCGCGGATCTCGTCGAGGCTCGGGAGGGTTGCCGGCCCCTCCCAGATGCGCTGCAGGAAGCCCGGTCCGCGGGCCGCGATGACCGCATCGACGAACCGCTCGCCGGCGGCGTACTGCTCCATCTTCAGGTCGAGCCCGGTGATACGCATGATCGCCTGCTCGACCGCACCGCGCCGTTCGTTGCGTCGTTCGAAGCGATCATGGAGCTCCGCGAAGCCTGGGATCAAGCGCTCCCCGGCCGCGTTCATCACGTGGTTGGAATAGCCCTCCAGCAGGGACATCAGCGCCTGGGTGCGCCCGAACGTCGCCCGCTGCTGGTCGGTCATCAGCCGCTCGATCCAGTGCCCGCTTCGCGCCCCGGACAACGCCTCCCGCAGACGCCGGCCGAGGCCGCCGGGATCGGTCGCCAGCTGCTCCACCGATTCGGCAACCAGCGCGGTGAAATGGTCGCGCAACCATGGATGGGCTTCGAACTCGAAGGCGTGCGTCGCCTCGTGCAGCGCGATGAAGGTCCGGAACCGGTCGAGAGGTATTCGCAGGCCCGCGGCCGCGGCGCTGACGTTGGGCTCGACGAAGTACAGCCGGCCGCGGGGGACTGGTGAGGCCGCCAGCAGGCTGACGTCGTACTGCCCCAGCACCTTGCGAGCCAGGAAGCCGATGAGGAACCCGAGCTGCTGGTTGCCGATGGTGCGGTTGACGATGCGCGCCAGCGCCTTGCCCGGGGTTTCGGCACTCCCAGCCGCCTGGTTGAGGAGCACCTCGACCCGCGAGAAGAGCGCGCGGAACGTGGCCAGGTTGAGGTCGATCCACTCCAGGCGGTCGATGACGGCTGGAGTCTCGAGCGCCTGCGCCAGCGGCCGGCCGACCTCCATCTGGATCGATGGCTCGATCGCGGACAGCGCCGCCTGGTAGAAAGCCAGCGCGTCCGCGCGCTCGCGGGCGCTGAGGGGCGCGGCGTACGGACCCAGGCGACGGCGCGCGATGCCCCGCACAGTTTCCCAGTCGATGAGGCGTGTGCCAGCGCGGCGCATGAGCTCGCGCTGGGCGACAGTGGCTCCCATCGCGACCAGGCTGCCGATCAGGATGCCGACTCCAATCCGGCCGGTATTGCGTGCCACGCCGGGCAGTCTAGGCCTTGAGGCTGACGGTCGCCTCCAAGCGCACCGATTCGACGCCCGGCAGACGATCGCCAAAGACCCGTTCGGCGACGCCGGTGAACGCCGCCACGTCGCCGGTGGTGGCGATCCGGTGACGCGCCGATCCGGAGAGGTCGGTCCGTCCGAGCAGCGCATCGAGCAGGTCCTCCACCGCGATCGCGGTGGTGAACGCCGAGTCGACGACCGCGACGCCCCGACCCGCCACGCGCTCGATGGTTGGGCGCAGCAGAGGGTAGTGGGTGCACCCCAGGAGCAGCGTGTCGATCTCGGGATCCTCGGCGAGCATCGGCTCCAGGTAACCCCTCACCTCCCGTTCGGCATCTGGCCCCTCGACCTTGCCGGCCTCGACCAGTGGGACCAGGGTCGGGCAGGCCTGCTGGCTCACGATCATCGCCGGGTTCGCCTCACCGATGGCCACCGGATAGGCTCCCGAGGTCACCGTCCCCGCGGTCGCCACCACGCCGACATGGCCGCTTCGGGTAGCGGCCGCCGCAGCGACCGCCCCGGGTCGCACAACGCCCACCACTGGCACATCGGCTTGGTCGCGAACAAGAGGCAGCGCCTGGGCCGTGGCGGTGTTGCAGGCCACCACCAGGAGCTTCACATCCTGGCCCAGCAGCCAGGCGACGCACTCCGAGGTGAACGCGCGGACCTCGTCGGCGGAGCGCGGTCCGTACGGGGCGCGGCCGTTGTCGCCCAGGTACAGGGTCGATTCGTCGGGGAGGCGGCGCCGCAGCTCCGAGAGGACCGTGAGGCCACCGACGCCAGAATCGAAGACCCCGACCGGGCGCCGGTCAGCCCGTGTGGTCACCGGCCGATCACCAGCCGGTTAGCGGCGACCGGCGAGCGCCAGGCCGCGCTCGGACTGGACCTCGACCAGGGCACCCGCGATCAGGCGGAGGCCTTTGGAGATTGGGGCATCCGGGCTCGACGAGACGAACGGCACGCCCTCGTTGTTGGCGGTAAGCACCAGGCGGCCGTCGGAGACGATCTCGAAGTCGATGGCCTGGCCGAGGGCCTCCTCCAGGTCCGCCTTGCTGATGCCGCCGCTGGCGTCGGCGCGGTTCAGGATGGTGGCGAGCTTGGCCGGCGGATAGCCGATGGCGGTGAATGCCTCGGAGGCCATCGCCAGTCCGCGAATCGCCATGCTGTCGTAAGTCAGCACCTGGAGGATCAGGTCTGCGGCGTCCAGGTACACCAGCACGTCGTCGGAGAGGCCGGCTCGCGTGTCCACGATCACGAACTCGTACAGCTTGCGGATGATGCCGAGGGCCTTCTCGATGTCGCGGGTAGTGACCATCTCGGCCATCTCGACGCGCGGCGGAGCGAGCAGGATGTCGATCCCGGATGGATCCTTCCAGACCACGTCCGCCAGGTCCGATTCACGGATACGATCGGTGGGCAGGTTGACGATCGATGGCGCCACCGCGGGCACTCGCAGCAGGC
>VBJP01000287.1 GCA_005880165.1 Chloroflexota bacterium
ATCGGCACCGATCGCGTGGTCGCCCAAGCCGAGCGCTACGGGCTGCGCTGGGATCCGCGCCAGGCCAAGGAGGTGGCGGTCGCGTCGCTGACGCTGGGCGTCATCGGCGTGCACCAGATCGACCTGGCGGGGGCTTACGGCGCCATCGCCAACGGCGGCGTGCTGGCGCGGCCGTACCTCATCCAGAAGATCACCGATCGCAGCGGCAAGCTGATCTACGACCACAACGCCGACGCTCCCAAGCCGGAACGCGTCATCTCGGCCCAGGCCACGTACCTGGTGACCGACATCCTGGCCGACAACACCGACCCGCAGGCTAACCCGTGGTGGGGTCCCCGCTTCGCTCTCCCCGGGGCGAACGGTGGGCGCCGGCCGGCAACCCTCAAGACCGGGACGACCAACGACTTCCGAGACCTCCAGGCCTTTGGCTTCCTCGCCGCCGATGCGGACCCCAAGAAGTCCCAGGGGGCCATCGTCACCGGTGTCTGGGTCGGCAACAGCGACTTCTCGGCGATCAGCCACGTCTTCGCCGCGGACGGCCCGACCTTCATCTGGCACGACTACATGGCCGAGGTCGCCGCCCACAACAAGCTCCCCGTGCGGGACTTCGTGCGTCCGGACGGCATCGTCGAGAAGCAGGTGGATGCGATCAGCGGGATGCTGCCCGGACCGCACACCACGCACACCATCACCGAGGTGTTCAAGGCCGACAACGTGCCCACCGAGAAGGACAACGTCCACGTTCAGGCCGGCATCGAGAAGGCCAGCGGCAAGCTGTGGCAACCCGGATGCGGCGACCTGAAGGGCGCGAGCCCTGGTCCCTCCGGCTCCGCGTTGGCGTCCGCGTCGGCTGCGCCTTCGGGAGCTCCCGTGGTCGTCGGCTCGGGCCCGATCTACCTGAACCTCGGTGATTGGGAGTCCGCGCACAAGACCTGGATGGACGCTGACAAGGCCTGGATCACCCGCTGGCGTGGGAAGGAACGCGGCATCCCCCGCTTCCCGCTCCTCGCCCTCGATGCGCCGCTCGCGCCGGCGGAGAAATGCACGCCGGGCCAGTTCCCGACCTCGACCCCATCGCCGTCTCCGAGCCCGACCCCCAGCGCCACGCCGAGCGCTACCGTGGCGCCAACGCCATCACACACCCCGCCGGGTCCCCCGACTCCCACTCCGGGTCCCTCCCCGACTGCGGGTGCCACGGCCACGCCGGCCGCGACTCCGGTTGCTACGCCCCCAGCGCCACCCTAGGCTCGGGCTACAGCTCGACCACCGTCGTCCCGTCGCCGCCCTCCTCGCGACGGCCCGATCGCGTCTCCCGGACGCGAGGATGCTCCGCCAAGCGGTCGCGGATGGCGCGCCGAAGAGCACCAGTCCCCGCGCCGTGGATGATGGCGACCGAGTCGAGCCCGGCCAGGAGTGCCTCGTCGAGATAGGCGTCCAGCTGCTCGAGCGCCGCCTCCACGCGCTCCCCGCGCAGGTCGAGGCGTGGGGCGATGCGAGCCGCGGCCCGTCGACGCAGCTCCTCCGCGGCAAGGTCGGTCGACGGCGGCGCTAATGCCGGCTCCGGGATGACTTCCACGTCGTCGCTCGGCACCACGACCCGCGCCCCCTCCGTCTCGAGCGTCACGCGGCCGGTCCGACCCGAGCGGTCCACGATCCGACCGGTGGTTCCGAGCGTTCGGCTGCGTCCGAAGAGCCCGACGCGCGGCTCCGGTCGAGCCGAACCCCCCGCTACATCGCCCGAACTCTGGCCTGTGAAATCCGCACCCTCCGCGGCTGCCCGTTCCATTGCGGTGCGTGCGGCGGCGGCTCGGCGCGCGAGCTCGTCGAGGCCAGCCATTGAGGCGTTGCGTCCGCGCGGCCCACGACCGGCCGCCTGCAACCGATTGACCTCGCGTCGCAGCTCGGCGACGTCGCGTTCTGCCCGGGCGAGCATGTCGTCCGCCGCCCGGCGCGCATCGTCAAGGACCTTGCCCGCCTCGCGCCTCGCCCGCGTGACCCCGGTGCGGGCCCGCGCCCGCTCCTCCGCGGCGGCCGCCCGCTCCTCGCGCGCCTGGTCGAGCTCCTCGCCACGCGCCTGCTCGGCGCGCTGGATGGCTGCGAGCGTCTCCTCCATGCTTCGGTGCTCCGCCGACAGGCGCAGCTGGGCGTCCTCCAGCACATCTCTCGGGAGCCCGAGACGATCGGCGATAGCGAAGGCCTGGCTCTTGCCGGGCAAGCCGATCGTCAGCCGATACGTCGGTCGCAGGCTGGCGACGTCGAACTCGACCGATGCGTTGGTGAGGTTGGCGTGCTCGGTGGCGAAGGTCTTCAGCTCGGCGTAGTGGGTGGTGGCCGCTACCACCGCACCCGCGGCCAGCATGCGTTCGACGATCGCCATGGCCAGGGCGGAGCCCTCGGTTGGATCGGTCCCGGCGCCGACCTCGTCGAGGAGCACCAGCGTGCCAGGGGCAGCGGCCTCAACGAAGCGCACCACGTTGACCAGGTGGCTCGAGAAGGTCGAGAGCGACTGGGCAATGCTCTGCTCATCGCCGATG
>VBJP01000289.1 GCA_005880165.1 Chloroflexota bacterium
CGCGGATCGCGACGCGCGCGTCCAGCGGTTGCGGGAGGTCGTGGCCGCCGTCGAGCGTGGCCGCTAGGGCTGTGCGCGACCTGCACGAGCGGCCGTATGAGCACCAGGCGCCGCGGCGTCCCTCGCATCTGCCGCATCGCGTGGACCCACCCCCCGAGCGTTCCGGGCCGCCGGACCTGAAGATCCTGATCTTCGTCGGTCTGGTCCTGATTGGCGTCGTCGCCTTCGTGGCGATTCCGTACCTGGTCCAGTACCTCGTCCTATGGCTGACCCGCGGCGGCTGAACGGTCAGACCTGGGCGGTCCAGACGTAGATCTCGCCGTCCTCGACCTTCACCTCGGGACGTACCAGGGCGGGCAAGGTGACCGGATACGCCGATGCGTCGCCGGCGTAGCCGCCGGTCTCCCGCCATCGGTCCCGACCGTTCGCGAGCTGACCCTTCAGGTCGAAGCTGGCGCCATGGCACGGGCAGCGCAGGTCCTTCCAGTCGGGGCGGTAGTAGAGCGTGCAACCCATGTGGGTACAGACCGATGACAGCGCACGAATCTGCCCGCCGTCGTTGACCACATAGCCCGCGAAGGATGCCGTCGAGAAGCGGATCGCCGAGCCCGGCGGCACGTTGGCCAGCAGCGCAACCTCCTGCCAGAAGCCCTCTCCCTTGACCAGTGGGGAGTCGCCGCCGAGCGGGCGCTGCGTGGGTCCTGGGCGCAGGGTCGCCATCCCCAGCGCTCCCGCCGCGAGCCCGACCGCCGCGCCGGCTCCGGCCTGAAGAAGGCCCCGACGGCTGATGCGGACCCGCGCCAGGCCGGAGGGTGCGTCGGCCGGGGGCCGAGCCGGCGCACTCCGTAGCGGGAGTGGCGCCTGGACGGATGCGATCCCCTCGTCGGCTTGCCGCATCCGGAGGCGCAGCTGCTCGATGAAGGCGGGATCCGGATCAGCGCCTCGCGCCCGACTCTGCGAGACGCTCGTTGCCGCCGCGAGCTCAGCAGCCGTGCGCGCCATCTCCGCCTGGTCGCTCCCGACGTCGTCGGGGGACGGACGCCCACCGCTGATCAGGGCATCGAGGTACTGCTCGAAGCGCTCGGCGTCCTCGATCTCGTCAGGCGGTTCCCGCGGGACGTCAGCCATCGGCCCCCTCCCCGACCAGCGCGGCCTTCCGCAAAGCCCGGTATTGCAGCACCTTGGCGTTGCTCCGCGTGATGCCCATCCGGTCGGCCGTCTCGGCCACCGTCAGGCGCTGGATGAAGCGCAGCTCGAGGACGCGCCGATAGTTTGCCGGCAGGCGACGGAGGAGCGAAGCGACCTGTCTCTTGGCTCGCTCCTCGCCAGCTGCTGCAGAACCCTGCGCGCCGCCAGAGGCTGGCGCGGGTTCCGTGGTGTCCGCCGGCTCCCAGCCGGGGGCCACCTGATCAGTGCCGATCACCGGCAGGCGGTAGAAGGCGCGCCAGTAATCGGCGATCGCATTCTGGCTGACGCGGTACAGCCAGCTGACGATCTGGGCGTTCTGGCGCGTCGTGTCGAGCTGCTCCACCGCTCGCATGAAGACCTGCGCTGTCAGGTCCTCCGCGTCGGGAGCATTGCCCACCCGCGCGTAGATGAACCGATAGATGGGCACCACGTTCGCGTCATAGATCTCCTCGAAGCGACCTGGGCCCGGCGGCTGGGCAGCATCGGGACTGCTCGCTCGTTCGGATTTGGTCGCCATTCTCCTGGGCTCTACGCGGCGGGTTACGCCAGCGGTCGCTCAGGGACGAGGGCGGAGCGGCGCCAGCAGGGCTGCGATCTCCTCGAGGAAGATGCGGTCCGTCTCGTCGAAGGCCGCCGGATCGGTGGCGTCGATGTCGATCTCACCAACGACCTGGCCCTCCGCGAGGATGGGCACCACGATCTCGCTGCGCGTGCTGGCGAAGCAGGCGAGATAGCGTGGATCAGCGTTGACGTCGTCCACGACCTGCGTCTGGCCGGAGGCAGCCGCTGCCCCGCAGATTCCGGTCCCGATAGGGATGCGCGCGTGCTCGGTCGCCTCCGGGCCGATCCAGGGACCAAGCACAAGGTCGGTGCCGTTGGTGTCGACCCAGTAGATGCCGACCCAGTCGTAGTGGGGGAAGCGCTCGTGCAGCTCCTCGACGGCTCGCTGGACCGCGGCTTCGGGGCCAGGAGCTTCGGCGATCGCCTGGCGGACGACGTTCATCGCGTCGCCGTGAGCGACGGGGCGCTCCTCGACGACCGGGTGGCTCACCGCAGGCTCACTGCCGGCTGGACGGGCTGGCTGCCCATCGGTCCGCCCAGAGGTCGATGGGCCCGATCGCCCGCCGCAGGTCTGCGCCCTTCTCGGTCAGCGAATACTCGACCCAGGGCGGGACCTCGGAGACCATCCGCCGATCGATGAGCCCCTCGTCCTCGAGCAGCTTGAGACGCTGCGAGAGCGTGGCGGAGTTGGCGCCGCCCAGGGCATCCTGGAGCTCGCAGAAGCGCTGGGTTCGGTCACCCAGCGCGTGGACGATGCGGAGCACCCACTTCTGGCCGAGCGTGTTCAGGGCGGCCGTCGCGGCGCTCTCCGCGCGAAGGGCGGCTGCGCGCCGCTCTGCCCGTGAGCGGACATGCGCGGCGGAGGTCGTCTGCAGGCCGGGATCCATAGGGCGGCAAACGGTATCACCGGCCCTATGGAGGGTCAACCGACGCTGCTCCCTCCGAGCAGCGCGCGTGAAGCCATTCGGATCCGGTGGGGGACCG
>VBJP01000283.1 GCA_005880165.1 Chloroflexota bacterium
GTTGGATTCGTGCTCGGCCCGGTGCAGAATCCGAGGTGTGCAAGTGGGGCGCCCGATGCGCTTTCCACGTCGGACGCGGCGACCGCGCCTTGCAACGCCACAGGATCGTAGACATAGTTGATGGTCACGGTTCCAGCGGTGATCACGACAGCCGCGATTGGCGAGCCCGTCGTCGACCAGCGAGCCAGCACAGGGTCGCCCGAGACCGATATGCCGGCAGATTGACCGTCAGCGGTCCACGCACTCGTATTCCACGTGAACCCGGCCACAAGCGTCGTCCCCGCGGGGCATGTTTCCGCAGTGACTGCGAAGGTTGCCGCCGGCACGCACCACAGGAGGAGCGTTGCCGCTACTGCGAGCGCTGCTGCCTTCGTGCGGCCGATCGCGGCGCGCAGTAGGCGGTTGGGTTCTATTGAGTAATCCCGCGAGCTCATCATCGGTCTCCTCTCCCGTGCCACCCGCGTGATCCGCGAACCCGACCTGCGGCCGCTCCGGCAGAATCACGAGCGGAGCAGCCACCCACTGGCTGGCTACACCATGACCGTCTGCGTAGATGCCGCGAGGGCGCGAACCGCGTTAGCGACGATATGACGCCGAATGCGCCGAACGAAAGTACTACCTCAGTCCTGGCTTCCTGCCTTCATGGACAGCACGATGCGTGCCGACCCGGTCTTATCCGGGAAGGCAGGATTAGCCCGCCCGCCGAGGGGGTCTCATCGCGACAGAACCATGAAATGCATTGCACATCCGTTGACGAGTCTCCGGATCACTGAGTGCTCCGACCGCTGGAGGATTCCTTAGTGGCGACCATCGGCCACATTGCGGTCGGCGCGGCGATCGCACGCGGCTTTGCCACGGCCCATGAGCCTCGCGGCCGGCGCCTGCGTCGCATGCTCATAGCCGCGATGGTCGCGACGCTTCCAGATGCTGACCTCGCCCTTCGAGCCTTCGGGGTCCGCGCCGGAGACGAGCCGCTCGCGCACAGAGGCGCATCGCATTCGGTCATCATCGGCCCCGGCGCCGCCGTGATCGCGTGGTTCGCGGGTGCGGGAGTGCAAGACGGGGTCTGCTACGGGCTGTCAGCGATGAGTCACGGACTCCTCGACACGCTCAGCCAGTCCGAACGCGGCGTCGCTCTCGCCTGGCCGCTCAGTCGGCGAAGATTCATATCGCCGTATCAGCCGGTGCTCGCCCGCGCCCTGCCTCAGCCAGCCCTCCAGCGACGGCCGTGGGCCCACGTCATCGTGAGGGAGCTGGTCGTATTTGCACCGGCCATCGCTATCGCCGCCTGGCCGGGCCCCCGCGGGCTATTTGGACCGCGCTGAGGAGGTCTGCCTCCCCATTGTCTGGTCTGAAAGGTGGCTGCTACACTACCGCGACCCCCAGGGCCGGATGCCACTCCGAAGGCTCCCCGCGCGCCCGGGAGGAGTACGATTTCGGACCCCTCTACCCGTGGCGCAGGCGGACTGGAGATTGTTCATTGATGGATGCGAAGCAGGTTTGGCGCGCCGTCCTCGGTGAGCTCCAGGTGAG
>VBJP01000284.1 GCA_005880165.1 Chloroflexota bacterium
CAACCGGTATCGCCCGCTCATCTCCCAGACCCTGACCCGGGTGGTCGGCGGATCGGTCCAGGTCGAGTTCGTCGTCGCCGATGCACCCGGTCCCCTCCCGGCCCAGAATGGCGACCTTGAGCTGCCGCTGCCTCCCGTGTCCGCTGGCGGCAACTCGGTCAACCTGAACAGCCGCTACGCCTTCAGCAATTTCATCGTCGGCTCCGCCAATCGCCTGGCTCATGCCGCCGCGCTGTCCGTGGCCGAGCGGCCCGGACACGCCTACAACCCGCTCTTCCTGTACGGCGGCGTCGGCCTCGGCAAGACGCACCTGATGCACGCCATCGGCAACGCGGTGGCCTCCAAGTTCCCACGCAAGCGGATCCTGTACGCGACGAGTGAGAAGTTCACCAACGACTTCATCAACTCGATTCGGGAACAGAAGATGGAGGACTTCCGGAACCGATATCGACGCATCGACGTGCTACTGATCGACGACATCCAGTTCATCGCAGAGCGCGAGC
>VBJP01000285.1 GCA_005880165.1 Chloroflexota bacterium
AGCTCGGATCGACCGCCCAAGGCGATCACCACCCTCGAGGAGCGCCTCCGCTCGCGCTTCGAATGGGGATTGATCGCCGATCTCACCCCGCCCGACCTGGAGACGCGGATCGCCATCCTCCGCTCCAAGGCAGAGGACCAGATCGGCCTGATTCCGTCGGACGTCATCGAGTTCATCGCGCGCAAGGTGGTGAGCAACGTGCGCGAGCTGGAGGGCGCCCTCAACCGGGTGATTGCCTATGCCTCGATGTCCGGGATGCCGATCAACATCGAGCTCGCATCGGCGGT
>VBJP01000286.1 GCA_005880165.1 Chloroflexota bacterium
CTGACATGGCCGTCCTGCGTGAGCACGATCGCCTCGTCGAAGCCGTTCAGCTGCGCCTCGCTCTTGGCGAGCGCTGAGTTCACGTAGGCCCCGGTGATCTTGCCGCGCGCCGGGATCGCGTTGTCATCAGTCCGTCGCCAGCTGCTCACCTGGGCCCGTACGCCGGATTCCGTGTCGATGTACTTGCCGAACGGGATGGCGAACATTGTGAAATCGGCGTCCAGGTTGTGCAGTCGAACGCCAATCAGCTCGCTCGACTTGTAGATGAGGGGCCGCACGTAGGTATCCTCCTGCAACCCATCGCGCCGCAGGAGCTCGACGGTGAAGTCCGCCATCTGCTCGGCTGTGTACGGGACCTGCATGTAGAGCAGGGCGGCGGAGCGAACGATCCGTTCGAAGTGGGGCACCAGGTCGAGGGCATACAGCTGCTTGGCGTCGACGTTCCAGTAGGCGCGGATGCCTTCGAAGACCGCGGTCCCGTAGTTGAGCGCGTGGGTCATGACGCTGACGTTTGCGTCGCGGAGCGGAACGAAACCTCCCCGGAAAAAGGCCCACAGGTCGGTCGTCAGATCGGTCACGGCAGGGGGCGTCGAGGTGGCTTGCTTCAGCAAGGTGCACTCCTCATCGGCCGGGTCCGCGCGGTGCACGCGGGCCAGCAAGGCGGCCGCCACAGTATAGCCACTGCAAGTTCCGAGCCCGCCCCGCGTACCGGAACGTTGCGGAATCAGTGGGCTGGCGCAACCGGTACCTGCAGGCTGAGCGCCGCGAAGATGTAAATGACGTAGATGGGACCTCCGAGGAGCAGCGTCCAGGCGCTCAGCCGCCCGGCCCGCTGCATCATGCCGAAGATCAGCGCCGTGGCCAGGAAGGCGGCGCCGGCGGATGCGAACGAAAGGGCGCTGGCCGCCCCGAAGGTCCACTCGGTGAAGGCGATCCCCAGCACCGTCGGGATGCAGCTCTGGAAGACCATGGCGCCGGTGATATTGCCCATCGCCAGAGTGTCCTTCCCAGATCCCACCCAGAGCAGCGAGTTGAACTTCTCGGGCAGCTCGGTGGCGATGGGCGCGATGACCAGCGCCAAGATTCGCGGGTCCAACCCGACCGTCTGCGAGAGGTGCTCCACGGCGCCCACGAAGATCTGAGCCCCGGCGATGATCGCCGCCAACGCGATCATCACTTGCGTGAGGATCACGCGGAGACGGGGCACGGGCACCTCCGCGTCGGCGTCGCTGCGCGCGTCCGGGAGCAGCTCGACGTCGAGCTCCGGGGAACGACCCAGCTCACCGAGGCGGCTCAGGTGCAGCCGGTTCAAGTCGGCCGGATCGGTCTCCGCGGGCTCGTCGGTGAAGTGGGCACGCACGTAGACCGCGTAGCAGACCAGCAGAGCCGCCGCCACCGGCCACTTGAGCCAATGGACCGATGCCGGCAGGAAGGCCGCGCCGATGGCCACCGCGTAGGCGACCATGAAGAACAGGACGTCGCGGCCCAGCACGCCCACGCTCACCCGCATGTCCGTCCCCCGCCGTCCGCGCCGGGCCAGGATGATGACGCCGACGCCGGTGACGAACATCGCCAGCGTGGAGAGCATGAACGGGGCCCCCAGGATCGCGCCGACGCCCACCTCGGCGGAGTTGCCGGGATCGCCGCCAAGCACGATCGGTCCCACGATGGCGATGACCGGGATCAGGGTCTCCGGCATCGCGGTGGCCACCGCCGCCAGGACGCTGCCGACCGCCCCTTCGGCCAGGTTCAGCTTATGGCCGAACCACTCGATGCCATTGGTGAACAGCTCGGCTCCCACCAGGATGAGCGCAAGCGATCCGACCAGCAGGACGAGGTCCACCGGATCCTCCTGAGACTGGACGGCGCCCAGCCTCGGCGACTGCAGCGCCGAGGGAGCTTGGGCTAGGGGCGGAGGTGCTGCGGCGCGTAAGGCAGGAGCGCGACGTGCCGGGCGCGCTTGAGCGCGGTTGTCAGCATGCGCTGGTGTCGGGCGCAGGTTCCCGTCTTGCGGCGCGGCTCGATCTTCGCGCGCTCGGAGAGGTAGCGCCGGAGGCGATTGACCTCCTTGTAGTCAATGCTCTCGGCCTTGTCGACGCAGAAGTTGCAGACCTTGCGACGTCGCCGATCGCGGTAGTAGTCGGCCGTCTCGCGACGGGATCGTGGGCTCGCCATGGGTTGACTCGTTCCTCAGTGCTGATCAGAAGGGAATGTCATCGACGTCGACGAACGGCTCGTCGCCGGAGGCAG
>VBJP01000063.1 GCA_005880165.1 Chloroflexota bacterium
TTCAGCGGTGCGTCGAAGAGTTCTGGGAAGAGCGTGACGACATCGATGCGCATCGCCGTCAGCGCACCTCCTCCGACGCATAGTCCACGACCATGATGCCCGCCTCGAGATCGATGCCGTGCACGACGTCGCGGACCGCCGGGACGAGCAGCTCGCCCCCATCGGTCAGCTCGACGCGGTAGACCTCCGCCTCGCCCGCACGGAAGACCTCGCGCAGCACGCCGAGGCGCGCGCCCGAAGGATCCTGCACGGTCAGCCCCTGGAGCTGGTGCCAGTAGTAGGTTCCCTCGGGGAGGGCCTGTGGCTCGGTTTCAAGGTATCGTCCTGCGAGCCTGGCTGCGTCGTCCCGCGAGCCGATCCCTTCCAGGCCGATGGCGGGAACCCGGCCTCCCCATTCGGCCGTCGTGATCCGTCGTGGAGTGGCCTCGTCCTCGAGATAGACGCGCGCGCCCACCTCCAGGTGATCGCGCCAGTCGGTGAGGGGTTCGATGCGCACGACGCCCGAGAGCCCCTTGGCGCCGAGGATGCGGGCGACGGCCAGGCGTTCAGTCGTTGGGCACGATCTCCAGCTCGACGTGGACACCCTCCCGGGTGCCCATCACGCGGAGCAGGCTGCGGATGGCGTTGGCGATGCGCCCGTCGCGACCGATCACGCGGCCCATGTCGGACTCGTCGACGGAGAGGGTCAGCTCGACCTCGTCTCCACGCTCCTCGACGGTCACCGCCACGCCCTCTGGGTTGTCGACGAGCGAGCGGGCCACGTAGTCGAGGAACTCCTTCATGCCGGTGCCTCGGCATCGCTGTCGGATCCCGCCTCCGACGGCGGGGCGCCGGACGATGCATCGGTCGAGGGCTCCGCGGACGCCTTGGGTGCAGGCTCGTCCTCAGCCGCGGGCTTTGGCTTGGTGCGAGCGGCCGCCTTCGCCCGCGCCGCGCTCTTGGTGGGGGTCCGGCGGGGCCTGGGCTTCGCGGCCTCATCGGTTGCCTCAGCCTTCGCATCCAGCCCGACCTGCCGAAGCAGGCGCACGACGGTGTCCGATGGCTGCGCGCCCTTGCTGATCCAGGTGCGGATACGCTCCGCCTCGATCTTCACCGTCGCCGGATCGGTGAGCGGATCGTAGTAGCCCAGGATCTCGAGCGACCGGCCATCGCGCGGCTTGCGGCCCTCGATGGCCACCACCCGGTAGGCGGGGCGTTTCGTCGCCCCGACCCGGGACAACCTGATTCGAACTGCCAAGCTTCTCCTGCCTTCCTCAAACGCCGCGCGGGCGGCCTAATGGACCGTCACCGTCGCGTGAATTTCGAGCTCGTTCCCGTGGGCGCCGATCGCAATGGCCGCGGCGCCAACATGGGTGAGGATATCGCGTGCGTCACTCGGCAGGTTCACGACACCCTCCAACCAGGGGAGGGCGCCCGCTGAATCGAGGTAGATCTCGTTGCCTCCGTGACCGCCGGCGATCTCGAATGTGGACCGATAGCCGGCCGCTGCTCCCAGCGTCGCGTCCGAGGCGTGCGCCTCGAGGGCCGCCGCCACGTCTTCTGGTGTCAGCCCCAGCAGGATCACCCCGTCCTGCGCCGCCCAGGCCACGCGGCCGACCTGGGGCACCGCGAGGGTGGTCACGCTCGTGCCCGCGACCTGCTGTTCGGTGACCTCCGAGCCGCGTCCCCTCAGGGACTCGGTGATCCGCTTCAGCGCGTCCACGGCCGCCGCGCCGTTGCTGGGCCGCGTCAGGACCTGGCCGCGCAGGGTCGTGGTGCCGAGCTCCTGAACCGCCACCGCCGCCTCGCGATCGAAGAGCGGCAGGAGGTCGCGATCGAGGTCGATGCCGAGCCCCAGCGCCGCCAGCGCGCGCAGCTGGGTGAGGGTCTGCTGCGCCTGCTCACCGCCGGGCGCGCTGCCGAGCTGGGCGACGACGGCGTCAAAGGTCTGCCTGGCGCCAAAGAAGACCAGCTCCGCATGGGTCGAGGCAGGCATCCAGCTGGGCAGTCCGGCCGGCTCGCCGCCGAGGGCGAAGTTGGCCCGCGCCGAGGCGTCGGCGGAGGCGGCGTCGAACGGTGCACGGCCGGTCATCTGCAGGCCGTCGGAGCGGGCCACCAGCGCCAGCGCCGCCCCGTGGTATCCCGAGGCGAGCGCGGATTGGCCCCCCGCGGTGGCGGCGCCGCTGATGTCGAGATAGGCCAGCGCCAGTCGATCGGTGGGGAGCGCCTGCGTTGCGCGCCGAAACGCATCGGTATCTGCCAGCGAGGCGGCGCGGCCCTGGGCGGCGTCGATGGCCGCATGCAGCGTCGCCTGATCGGAGCCTGCCAGCAGCATGCCCTCGAGGATGGCGAACGACCCCGCCTGACCCGCCGAGCCGCGGGCGAGGGTGACCGCCACCCCGTTGTAGGTCTCGCTGCTGGTGGTGCCGCTCGCCTTCTGGACGATCCGCGCGATCGCCGCCCGGGCCGCGCGCTCGTCACGAACCGCCGCGATGACCAGGGTTCCATTCGTCGATCCCGACCCGGTGCCCTCTGCGATCACCGCCAGCGCGACCTCGTCTCCGAGCCAGGGCTTCACGTCAGCCCGGTAGTCGAGGCCGGCGTCCCCCAGGAACCGCTGCGCGAGCTCGTCGATCTTGGTGCCGAGGGCGGTGCGATCGGTGAAACCGGGCAGCTTGGTGAGCAGGTCCGCGAGGCGCATCTGCTGCCCGGTCGACGGTGTCAGGTACACCGAGGCGTAGGCCAGCGATCGGCCAGGAGCGATCGCCGCCGCCCGGTCGGTCGCGGCGCCGAAGATGAACAGGTAAGCGACCACCACCACGGCGCCGATGAGCGCGAGCAGGGTGGTTGCTGCGATGACGAGCCGGTGCATCGGCTCCTAGCGCCCGCCCAGCAGGCCGCGGAAGGCATTGCCCGCCGGCAGGCGGCCGCCACCCATTGAGCGCACCAGGCGCTGCATCTCGCCGAACTGCTTGAGCAAGCGGTTGACGTCGGCGGTCGAGGTCCCGCTGCCGCTTGCGATGCGGCGCCGACGGCTGGCCTTGATGAGCTCCGGGTGCTGGCGTTCCTCGACGGTCATGGAGTCGATGATCGCCTCGATGCGACGCAACTCTCCGTTGTCGACGGCCGCCTGGGCGGCCCCGGCCATCTGGCCGGCGCCGGGGATCATCTGCACCAGCTGGCCTATCGGCCCGAGCTTCTTGATCTGCTGGAGCTGGCCGCGGAAGTCCTCGAGGCTGAAGCGTGCCTCCATCATGCGCTGCGCGACCCGCTCGGCCTCCTCGCGGTCAACGGTCTCCTGGACGCGTTCGACCAGCGACAGCACGTCCCCCATGCCCAGGATCCTCTGTGCCAGGCGATCCGGATGGAAGGCCTCGAGGCCGTCGGGCCGTTCGCCGGTGCCCAGGTAGACGATGGGGATGCCGGTGACGCCGCGGATGGAGAGCGCGGCACCGCCGCGCGCGTCGCCGTCCATCTTGGTCAGGACCAGCCCGGTAACCGGCAGGCGGGCATGGAACGCCTCGGCGACGCGGACAGCGTCCTGGCCGGTCATGGCGTCCACGACCAGCAGGGTCTCCGCCGGCGTCACCGCGCCCGCGATGCGCACCAGCTCGTCCATCATCGCGTCGTCGACGTGGAGACGCCCGGCGGTGTCGAGGATGACGAGGTCTTTGCCACCCTTCCGGGCTGCATCGAGCCCGGAGCGCGCCACTTCGAGGGCTGGGGTCCTCGCAGGGCGGGAATGCACTTCAATACCGATCTGATCGCCGAGCTGCACGAGCTGGTCGACGGCCGCCGGCCGGTACACGTCGGCGGCCACCAGGAACGGCCGTTTCCCTTCCTTGCGCAGGCGAACGGCCAGCTTGGCGACGGTGGTCGTCTTTCCCGAGCCCTGCAGGCCTACGAGCATGAGGACCGATGGACGTCCTCCGAGCGCGAGCTGCCGGCGCTCGCCGCCGAGGGTGGCGACGAGCTCGTCGTGCACGATCTTCACGACCTGTTGCCCGGGGTTCAGCCCGGTCAGGAGGTCGGAGCCCAGAGCGCGCTCCTTGACGCGGGCGACGAATTCCTTCACGACGCGGAAGTTCACGTCCGCCTCGAGCAGGGCGAGACGGATCTCGCGCAGCGCGACGTCGAGATCCGCCTCGGTGATCTTGGCTTTGCCGCGCAGACGGTCGACCACGCCCTGAAGCCGGGCGCTCAGAGATTCGAACATTGGCTCTCGCTAGGGACGCTCGGGGTGGCGCCATGCGCGCCGACAGCACTGCTGCCGCCCGGCGCGAAACGGCTGCCCATCCTACTACCCGACCCCCGGGGCGGCAACGACACCTCAGGCCGCCAGCAGCCACTCCACGTAGGCGCCGGCGTCGAACGGGGCGAGATCCTCGATCCCCTCACCCACGCCCACGAACACAATCGGGAGCCGCAGCCGATCCGCGATAGCCACCGCGATGCCGCCCTTGGCCGTCCCGTCCAGCTTGGTCAGGATCACGCCGGTCACCCCCGCCTCCTGGCTGAAGGCCTCCGCCTGGGCGAGGCCGTTCTGCCCGGTCGTCGCGTCCAGCACGAGGAGCACGTGCCGCGGTTGGCCGGGCAGGCGCCGCTCCACGATGCGCCGGATCTTGCCGAGCTCGGCCATCAGCTGGGTCTTGTTCTGGAGGCGTCCCGCCGTGTCGATCAGGACCGCGTCGAGGCCTCGCGATTCGGCGGCCGTCACCGCGTCGAAGGCGACGGCGCCGGGGTCCGCGCCGGCGCGCTGGGCGATGACCGGCATGCCGAGCTGCTCGCCCCAGATGCGCAGCTGCTCGATGGCCGCTGCCCGAAACGTGTCAGCCGCCGCCAGCGCGATGGTGCGGCCTTCGCGCTGCAGGCGCGCGGCGAGCTTCGCAATCGTGGTCGTCTTGCCGCTGCCGTTGACGCCGATGAAGAGCAGCACCGCCGGGGGCGGCCCCAGCTCGAAGCCCTTCGCTCCAGAGCCCGACAGGCGATCGCGGATCTCATCGGACAGGGCAGAACGCGCCAAGTCGGGGCTCCGACCACCCGATTTGACGTAACGCGTTCGGGCGCCATCCACGACCTCGAGCGTGGTCGTGGGCCCGACGTCGCCGGCGATGAGCGCCTCCTCGATCTCGTCCCAGGTCGCGTCACTTGCCCCCGCTCCGGAACCGAAGATGCTGCGCAATCGCGCGCCGAGGCCCGAATGTCGTGCTCGCAGGCCGAGGCCGCCCAAGTCTCCAGGCGCTCGCGACGGGCGTGGCATCGTCGCCGGGGGGAGCAGCTCCCCTGGATTTGAGGACGGCCTCGCAGTGCCGCGGCGCTGGCGGCGACGGTCGAACATCAGGCGCTGGCCTCGACGGGCAGGTCGGCGAAACGCAGGGAGACGACCCGGGACACCGCGGCATCGGTCATGGTCACCCCGTAGATCGTGTCGGCCACCTCGATCGTAGCGCGGTTGTGCGTGATCACCACGAAATCGATGGTGTCAGAGAGCTTGCGCAGCGCCTGTGCAAAGCGTCCGATGTTCGCTTCATCGAGCGCGGCATCGACCTCGTCCAGGATGCAGAACGGCACTGGATTGACACTCAGCATGGCGAAGAGAAGGGCCACCCCGGTCAACGCCCGCTCGCCTCCCGAGAGCATCGCCAGGCGTTGTGGCCGCTTGCCGGGGGGACGGACGACGATTTCGATGCCACCCGGGGCGTCCACCTCGTCGCCATCGACGGTCTCCAGCGACGCGGAGCCGCCTGCGAAGAGGAGCTGGACGAATTCGTCGAAGGCCGTCCCGATGGCACCGAAGGCCACGGCGAAGCGCTCATTGATGTCCGCGTCGAGCCGGCTGATGAGCTCATGGGTCGCGTCGATGGCGCCCCGCAGGTCGGTCTCCTGCGCCGTGAGCGACTCCAGCCGCGCCGCATGCTCACGATGCTCCTCGACGGCGAATGGGTTGACCGACCCGATCTGGTTCAACAGCCGTCGAATGCGCCGCATCTCGGCCTCCACCGCCGCCGTGTCGAGGGAGGCGATCTCGGCAGCAAGCGCGGTGTCGGCCGCATCCGAATATGAAGCATCATCGCTGGCGCGTGCAGGGGCATCCGGACCAGCCCCCTCCAGGCTGAAGGCCTCCAGGGCGATCTCGCGTTCGCGCGCAAGGGCGGCCAACGCCTCGTCGTGGCGCGACACCTCGACAGCAGCCGCCTGGTGGGCTCGATCGAGCTCTGCCAGCTTTCCGCCTGCTCCCGACTCTTGCCGTTCGAGCGCCAGCAGCTCGGCGCGCAGCTGTTCGCGCCTGCCCTCCGCCTCCTCGCCTCGGGCTGCCGCCAGCTGCTCGTTGCTCCGAGCCGTGTCCAGCTCGGCCTCCAGGGCTTCGCGATTCCCCGCGAGCGCCGCGATCGCGGTCTCGGCTTCGCGCGCGGCCTGCTCGAGCGACTCGCGCCTCGCGAGCACCGCGGCTTCGCGGCGCCGGGCGCCGACCATCCCCCGCTCGAGCTCGTCGGCGCGGCTTCGGGCGAGCTGCCACGCGTCACGTGCTTCCTTGCGCACCATCGCGGCCGCTTCCCGGTTCTCGCGGGCGCGGGTCACGCGGGCCTCGCGATCCGCGCGGTCCGCCCCCGTTTCGATGCCCTCCACCTCTGCGAATCCCTTTCCCTCTGCCGTCGGGAGGGCCAGCTCGGTGAGCGACTGGTTGAGAAGCGCCTCTTCAGCGGCGGCGCGTTCGAGCGCGCGGTCGGCCGCGTCGGCCTCGCCTGCGAGCCGACGGGCCTCGGCATCGGCGACATCCGCCAGGCGCTGGGCCTCGGCGCGGCGGCGCTCAGCGGCGGCGGCGGAGGCGACCGCCGCGGCCGCAGCGTCAGCGGCGCGCACGTATGCGGGTTCCAGGATCGTCAGCTCCTCGGCGATCTGGCGCCGTCGTGCTCCTTGGCGCGCCGCGTTGCCGCCAGGCGGATCCGCCCGCCCCCGCAGGGCGACGAGCCCGCGCCCATCGGCCAGATCACCCTCGACCGTTACCGCCGACCAACCGGTGGGAAGATTCCGCCATCCGGCGAGGAGCGCGCCAAGGTCCGGCGCCACCGCCACCCGCGCAAAGATGCCCGGGATCTCGGCGCCCCCGATCCATTCGGCCAGCGTCTGACGCGCTCCGACGGCAACGAGCCCGCGTTGCCGCTCAGGTGCTTCGGGAGGGCGTCGACCGTCGAGGAGCCGCACGGTGCCGCTGGCGTCAGCGGTCGCCGATCCAGGGTCAGCATCGCGCCACAGCAGCGCCTCGCTGAGCTCGCCGCCGATGACCGCTTCGACCGCCGGCCATGCGGCATCAGGCGCGCGCACGGCGTCGACCAATGAGCGCCAGCCGGATGCAACGAGGCGCTCGCCGATGGCGCCCGACCGCTCCGCACGCTCCGCCAGCGCTTCCAGCTCGGCCTGCGCTGCCGCCACCCGCTCGGCCGCGGCGGTAGCCTCCGTCCGGGCCTCGTTCGCGTCGTGATGCGCAGCGTCGCTGACCGCCCGAGCGTCCGCGAGCGACGCCCTGGCGCCCTCTGCGATCCGCCGTCCTTTAATGGCCACGGCCCGCGCGAGCCCGGCGGCTGCCTCAGCCTCCCGGAGTTCGGCACGTGTCTTGTCCAGCTCCAGCTCGATTCGCTCCCGCTTGGCCGCGCGATCGGCCGCGGCCTCGCGCCTCCTGGCCTCGGCGGCGAGCCGCTCGGCGTCCCGCGCTCGGGCCGCAGCCAGCGCATCCTCTGCAGCGACCAGCTCCGCATCCGCTTCGGCCAATGCATCCGCAGCGCCTTGCCATGCCCGCTCCGCGGCCTGCGCGGCGTCCAGCGCCGCATCCACCGCTGTGGCCGGCTCGCGATCCTCGGCGGGCGCCGTGCGAAGTCTCTCCTCCGGGCCGAGAGCATTCAGCTCAGCGCGTGCCGATGCGCTTCGCGCCTGCAGGTCACTCACGCGCCCGTCGAGCGCCTCGCTGCGGCTCTCGAGGCGGATCACCGCCTCGCGCGTCACCTCGCGCGACCCCGCCGCTTCCCGTGCGGACCGCTCAGCCTCCCAGTAGCGCGCCTCGGCCTCGGCCATGGCCGCCCGTTCGGCGGCGAGGCCCGCGCGCAGCGACTCGGCGGCAGCCTCCGCGGCCGCCTCCCGTCGCCGGGCATCGCCGAGCACCTCCCGCAGGCCGCGCTCACGCCGCCGATGCCCCTCCTGCACGAGCGCGCGGGCCCGACGGCCGAGCAGGTCATGCTCCTGCTGGTGCTCGGCCTGCAGCGCGAGGCGTCGGACCTGCGGCCGGAGCTCCCCGAGCAGGTCGCTGACGCGCGTCAAGTTCTCCTCGGCCCGGCCGAGCCGCCCGAGTGACTCGTTCTTGCGGACCTGCAGGTTCTTGACGCCGGCGGCTTCCTCGAACAGCTGGCGTCGCTCTTCCGGCCGCAGCGACAACGCGGCATCTACCGTCCCCTGGCCGACGATGACCAGCGAGCTCGGGCCGAGCTGACCTCCCGCCAGCAGCTTCACCAGGTCGCGGAGCCGAACCCGCACGCCGTTGACCAGGTACTCCGCCTCGCCGGACCGATAGGCCCGTCGCCCGACCGTCACCTCCGCAAAGTCGATCGGCAGCCAGCCGTCGGCGTTGTCGAGGGTCATCACCACCTCGGCGAGGCCCGTCGGCTTGCGCTGCTGGCTGCCAGCGAAGATCACATCGTCAGCGCGCCGGGTGCGCAGCGATCGATTCGACTGTTCCCCGAGCACCCAGCGCACCGCGTCGGCCATATTCGACTTGCCGCTGCCGTTGGGGCCGATGACCGCGTTGACCCCACGCTCGAAGACGAAACGGGTCGGTTCGGCGAAGGTCTTGAAACCGTGAAGACGGAGCTCCCGGAGCCGGCTCACCGGACAACGCTCATGGGAGCAGACGCAACGGAGACGATCATGAGATCCGCGGCGACTCGTCGGAGCCGCCCTCGAGCACCGGCTCCCCGCTCCCCGCGGCGAGCAGCTCGAGGGCCGCGCCGGCGGCCTGCTCCTCGGCGCGCTGTCGGCTGGATCCCTCGCCGACCGCCAGGCGACGGCCCTCGAGCACCGCCGCGACGGTGAACATCTGCTCGTGCGGCGGCCCGACCGCGCTCACCAGCTCGTAGAACGGCTTGGTGTGTCGGTAGCGCTGCGTCCATTCCTGCAGCCGGCTCTTGGCCGACTTCGGCGGCGCCGCCTCACCGGGCGCATCCAGACGCTCCCCGAAGAGCCGCCGCAACCACAGCCGCGTGGCTTCCATCCCCTCGGACAGGAAGAGCGCGCCGGCGATCGCCTCGAAGGTGGCGGCAAGGAGAGATGGGCGGGTGGCCCCACCGGCCTCCGCCTCGCCTCGGCCCAGGAGCAGGTACTGATCCAGCCCCAGCTCGAGCGCCATGGCCGCCAGCGCGTGGCGGTTCACCAGGGCGGCACGCCGAGCGGTCAGGAACCCCTCGTCCTCGTCCGGAAAGCGCTCGTACAGGAGACGGCTGACGACGAGGCCGATGACGGCATCGCCCAGGAATTCGAGCCGTTCGTTGTGGCCGTCGACCAGGGTGGGGTTCTCGTTGAAGTAGGAGCTGTGGACGAACGCCTGCGCGATGGCCTCCCGGTCTCGCAGGACGATGCCGAGCCGCTCGCCCAGCTCGTCGACGGACGGGATCGCCATGGGCGCCTTCGCTACTGCTGGTGCTCCTCGATGTACTCGACGGCGTCGGAGACCTTCTGGATCTTCTCGGCATCCTCGTCCGAGATCTCCATCCCGAACTCCTCTTCGAGGCTCATGATCAGCTCTACGAGGTCAAGCGAGTCGGCGTTCAGGTCCTCGACGAAGGAAGCCTGGGGAGTGACCTCGTCCTCGTCGACGCCGAGCTGCTCGACGATGAGCTTCTTGAGACGCTCGAACGTAGTGCCTTCGGCCACCGCTCTCCTAACCTCCTCCACCCGATGATCGCGCGACACTGCCGAGCACACCGTTCACGAGGCGGCGGGCGGCATCTCCAGCGTAGATCCGGGCGAGAGAAACGGCGTCCTGGATCGTCTCCCCGCTCGGGGTCGCGGCGGAGTATAGCATCTCAAACAGGGCACTCCGG
>VBJP01000290.1 GCA_005880165.1 Chloroflexota bacterium
TATTCGCCGGCGCCAGCTTCGGCCAGCTGGGCGATCGCCCAGCGCGTCGGGATGACAGTGATGTACGGGATCGCCAGGTAGCCAAAGAGGAGGCTGGCGACCACGAAGGCCGTGAGGAAGGCAGGCCGATTCGAGGGATCCAGGAGGCCGTCGGCCTGCACCAGCAGGAGCAGGCCAAGGACAAGCCCGCCGATGGTCCCCAGCAGGGCTCCGAGAATCTGGATGAGCTTTGTCATGGGCCGATGAGTGCGTGGGATGGGATGAATGGATCTAGCGTTGACGGCCGGGATGAACGAGACGAATAGAGATGAACGCGATGGTCGTCAGACGCCCCCCGCCGAAACGGGCCGCAACGGTAGCACCGGTGGTGACCCCCGGCAACCCCGCGCAACCCCGCGCAAACCCCTCGGGCGGCCTATTCCTCCAGGGCGATGGTGAGGGCTGCCCGCAGGTCCGTGGCGGTCACGAGTCCACGCTCTGCCGATCCTCCTGGCCGACCCTCCGCTGGATGCCTGGTCTGGCCCGTCTGGCCCGGCTGCCCCGGCTGCAGGCCATCCGAGGATCCATCGCGGCCCGATCCGGTCACCAGGCGATCGAAGCCGAGTCGACGAGCCTCAGCCAGCCGGCGTTCCGCGCGTCCGGTGGGACGCAGCCGGCCGGAGAGCGCCAGCTCCCCCGCGAGCACGGTGCCCGAGCGAACGGGACGCTCGCGAAGCGACGAAGCCAGGGCGGTGGCGACCGCCAGGTCGGCCGATGGCTCCTCGATGGTCAGGCCGCCGGCGACGTTGACGTACACGTCGTGCCCCGTCAGGTTCAGGCCGGCGTGCCGGGCGAGGACGGCGATCAGCATCAGGATCCGATTCGTGTCGATCCCGGTCGTCGCCCGCCGGGGGGATCCGTAGCCCGCCGGCGCGACGAGTGCCTGGATCTCGACGGCGAGCGGGCGCGTCCCCTCCAGGGCGATGGTCACCGCACTCCCCGAGACGGGTGGCTGCTCGGACTCGATGAAGAATCGCGAGGCGTCCGGGACCTCGACGAGGCCGTCGCCGCGCATCTCGAGGACCCCCACCTCATCGGTCGATCCAAAGCGGTTCTTGGCCGCGCGCAGCAGGCGCGTCGCGCCCAGTCGCTCACCCTCCAGGTAGATGACCGCATCGACGAGGTGCTCCAGGGTGCGCGGGCCGGCGACCGTGCCTTCCTTGGTGACGTGACCGACGAGCGCGATGCAGGTGCTCCCGGCCTTGGCCACCTCGGCCAACCTCGCGGCCACCTCGCGAACCTGCCCGACACTTCCGGCAGGACCGCCAAGCTCCGGGCTGGCCAGGGTCTGGACGCTGTCGACCACGGCGAGCCCGGGACGCGTGGCCAGGATGGCCTCGATGGCCGTCTCCAGCTCGGTGGTGGCAAGCAGCGAGAGCCCATCCACCACGGCGTCGACGCGCTCCGCGCGTCCGCGGACCTGCCGCGACGATTCCTCGCCGGTCACGTAGAGCGCGGCGGCACCCCCTTGAGCCACACGCCCGGCGAGCTGGAGCAGAAGCGTTGACTTGCCAATCCCAGGATCGCCGCTGAACAGGACGATCGAGCCCGGGACGAGCCCGCCACCCAGGACCCGGTCGATCTCGCCGATGCCGCTCGCCAGGCGATCCGCCTCAGCGCTCGAGACGGCGGCAATTGCCTCGACCGCCGTGCGGGATGCAGTCGAGGTGCGCGCACTCTCCCGACTCCGTCGGCTGCCTCCGGGCATGACCGTCTCGACCAGCGTGTTCCAGGCGCCGCATCCCGCGCACTGGCCGGACCACTTGGGGGCACTGGTGCCGCACTGCTGGCAGACGAACACGGAGCGATTGGGCACGACGGCTCGGGCTCCAGATAGAACGATAGGGCGGGCCAGAAGGCCCGCCCTATCGTGGCAGATCAGGATTGATCGCGCGGTTATCGGTCCCTTACCGCAGCCTTACGCGGCGGTCACCGCCTGCTTCTTGCGACTTGGGGCCGGGGGCACACCGCGCGTGATCGAGACCGCGCCGTCCGCGTCCACGTCGATGACGATCGTGTCGCCCGGTTCGAAGGCCGCCATCAGCATCCGCTCGGCGAGCGGGTCCTCGATCTGGTTCTGGATTTCGCGCCGCAGCGGTCGCGCGCCAAAGGCCTGGTCATAGCCCTTGGCGATGATCGCGTCCTTGGCGGCATCGGTCACCACCAGCTCCATCTGCTGTCCGGTGATCTGTGCCTTGACCCGCTCCAGGAGCAGATCAACGATCTCGCGGATCTCCTCCCGGGTGAGCTGGCGGAACACCACCGTCGCGTCGATCCGGTTGAGGAACTCGGGCCGGAAGACGTTCTTCAGCTCGCCCAGGACGCGCTCCTTCATCCGCTCGTAGTCGACGATGGCCTGCGCTTCTTCGGTCGCGCCCGTCCCCCGGAAGCCAATCGTCTTGTCCTTCTGGATCTGGGGCGCTCCGACGTTGCTGGTCATGATGATGATCGTGTTCCGGAAGTCGACGCGCCGCCCCTTCGCATCGGTCAGGTGGCCGTCCTCCAGGATCTGAAGGAGGATGTTGAAGACCTCAGGGTGGGCCTTCTCGATCTCGTCGAGGAGCACCACGCTGTAGCTCTTGCGCCGCACCGACTCGGTGAGCTGGCCGCCCTCGTCGAAGCCCACGTAGCCGGGAGGTGCGCCAACCAGGCGGCTGACGTTGTGGCGCTCCATGAACTCGCTCATGTCGATCTTGATCAGCGCGTCCTC
>VBJP01000292.1:0-1414 GCA_005880165.1 Chloroflexota bacterium
AGTCCAACCAGCAGATAGGCCACGCTCGCCACACAAACGATCAGAAGCGTCCCGACCGCGGTCCGCTTGCGGATGCGCAGGTCCGCGTCGTCGGCCGGATCGGCACCAACATCCAGACTGCGATCCACGAGGGCGGTCACGCGCCGATGCTACGGCAGGCCCAGGTCAGCCCGGTATCGCTTGCGCCAGATTTCACGCTCGCCCGATTGGATATGTCCGAAGGCGAGTGGGCGGCGGCCAGCGTGCGGTCCTATTTGGGCCGGGTGCAGGCACGTCGGCCTCACGCTCGACGAGCTCTTTCAGATTCGCTAGCTCCTTCTCACCCCCGTGGCGGCTCAGGACGGCGAGCTCGACGAGTTTTGCCGAGCATTCCGAGCCCGCGAGGCCAGTGCGTCTCAGCGTGGAGCTCGAGCTGGGTGCCATCCGCCTCAGGCTCGAGTCGCGAGACAACGTCGAATTTCAAGCCGAGGTACGCCTGAGTCCTCGTCACAAGGCGACGCGGACGTTCCGCTTCGAGCACCGTTGTCTGCGCGACGCCTGGACCGCGCTTAGAGGTGTAGGTCGTGCCTGGCCTATCTCCGGCGCCGCGGACATCCTCGATAACGGGCGACCCGGTCTGCCATTCAGGGATCCGAGAGGGATCGACGTAGACCCGCCAGACCTCCTCAGGCATTGCCCGGATCCACACTGAGTGCTCGTGTGCGCCCACGCGATCGGACCTCAGTCTCCCTCGCTGTGCGAGAGCTGCAAAGGTACGCCCGGGCAGCACGCATTGGAAAGCCGGACGCCCTCCCGGACACCCGTCCCGAAGGGCAACAGTGCCGATCCCCGCCAGGGGGAATTCGCGTATCTGCCGGTTCGCCTTGCTTCGCGGCAGACAAGCGAGCAGCTCATCGATAACGCCTTTCGAAGGGTCCCAGCGCCTGCATGAAGGGATCGACCGCTGTCTTCGGGTTCACGGGATATACCGCGCGGTGGCCATTGCGACGGCCGCGAAGATAAGCAATGCCGCCTCTACCAAGTTGAACGGTCGCAGTCGTGCAGCGAGCCTTTCGGCCTCCCGTTGGAGGCTCTGGCCCTGGTCTAGATGCTCGGAAGCGTTCTCCGCCTGGTCGGCGAGGTCGGCGAGCCGTTCGTCGCCCGGCTTGATGAAGACGCCCGCGAGGACAAACGCCGAGAGCGCGGCGATGGCGCCAGCACTGAAGGCCAATCCGGTGTGGGTCGTTATCCAACCCAGCTGCAATCCGCCAGAGTCGTTCCAATACAGGTAGCCGCCCGCGAGCACCGCAGTGACCGCCGACGCGGTCATGACGTTCGTCAGGTGTCTGCGTTTGATGATCTCGCCCAGAACACGCTCACCGGCTGATCCGGTCGTCGCGGCCGCCGGTTTGAGAAAGAGCACCGAGGTCAGCAC
>VBJP01000292.1:1419-1968 GCA_005880165.1 Chloroflexota bacterium
GGATGTGCAGCACGCGCGCAACGATGAGGATCCAGAGCACTCCTGGACTACCTCTGGGTCTTGTCCGCGAGGTCCGGTGGCAGGCAGGCCAGCAGCTCGTCGATGACGCCCTCGAAGGGCTCCAATGCCTTCATCAGCGCGTCGACGGGCGTGTCCCCGGTGCCCATGCTCGGACCGTCCGGCGTATCCGTGGCGGACAGCCAGCGGTCTTCCACAGCAGTCAGCCGAGCGTCAACGTAGAACTCCGAACAGGTCATGCGGAGCGTTCGGACTGCAACTGTCACGCCAATGGCCTCCGCCTCATTGCGCCACGTGCTGTTGGACCCAGCTATTTATCGAGTCGCATCGGTCACCGAAGGCGCTGCGCTATACAGCTCCTGACGTCGCTCGATGAAGCCAGGAGCAACGACGGCGGGGTGCTTGCCCACCCACTGTCTGAGGTCGCCAGCGTAGAACTTTTGGACGGCGATAACGATCTTCCGATCCTCGGCGCTCACAGGATCTCTCCGAGCGTCCGGTCCATCGCCTCGGCCGCCTCGCGCCGCAAGT
>VBJP01000292.1:1986-4337 GCA_005880165.1 Chloroflexota bacterium
GAGCGGGACGCCAGCCGCGAGCAGGGCCGTTGCCGTGCTGTGCCGGAGGCCGTGGAACGGCATCGAGGGCAGTACCGCGGCCTCGAGGAGGGCATGGAAGGCGCGGGATACCACAGCCGGCGCCAGCGACCGTCCTACAGCGTCCGTGAAGACCAGGCGGTCGCGGTCCTGCCAGGTCGTCCCGGCAGTCTCGCAGCTCGCCGCCTGCTCGCGCTGCTCACGACGGAGGGCCTCGATCGCCACGGACGGCAGGTGGACGGTACGCCGGCTGCGCGCCGTCTTCGGTGCTGCCAACTCGTAGCCGTTGCCCCAGGCGCGCGCCAGGCTCCGTCGCACGGTGAGCGTCCCGGCCGGCCAGTCGATGTCCTCCCAGGAGAGCCCGAGCAGCTCACCCTGTCGGAGGCCCGTCGTTGCGGCCAGCGTGACGAGGGCGCCGATCCGGTACTCGCTGGCGACCGCCAGTAATCGGCGCAACTGGCCAGCCTCGAGGTAGTCGCGCCCGGGTTCCATTGTCCGCGCCGCGAGCCGTGGCGGTCGGGCAAGGGCGGCCACATTACGATGCAGAAGGCCGTCCCGGATGGCGTCGCCGAGTGCGCGCCGCAAGATGACCCTGGCGTGCGCTGCGGTCTGAGGCGATCGACCGGCGGCGATCATGCTGGCCGTCATGCGCTCGACGTCGGACGGGGTGAGCTTTGGAAGCGGACGACGGCCGAGCGCGGGGACCACGTAGCAGCGCGTGTACTGCTCGCGCTGCCGCCAGGTCGACGGCCGAATCCGCTGTCTCTCGCGCTCGAGCCATCCAGCCAGGTAGTCGGCCACGGTGCCAGCGCCGGCGGGCTCAAGGGTGCCAGTGCGCAACTTGGCGCGCAGCTCGTCGAGCTTTTCGCGGGCCTCAGCCGAGCTCTTGCCGGTCACCAGTCGCCGGCGGCGCATACCGTCCGCTTCGGTCCAGGTGAGCGCACCTCGCCAGCGTCCATCCGGGGATTGGTAGACGCTGCCCTCGCCAGCTGAACGATGCCGCCGCCGTTTCGGGCTGGGGTAGGATGCCATCGCGGGGTCCTCCTCTACAGGACTTCCGTCTGGGCGCTCCGCCTCTCAACCGGGCGGGGCGCCCTCTATCTGTCCGGCAGTGTACGCCTGTTGCTGCCAGCGTTGCTGCCAAAGCTGGCGGAGGGGGTGGGATTCGAACCCACGAACCCTTGCGGGTCAGCGGTTTTCAAGACCGCCGCATTCGTCCGCTCTGCCACCCCTCCGAGATGGCGATTATGAAGTGATCCGTCGGGGCTAGCTCGCACGTCCTCGGGTTCAGCGACCATGCTCTCCGGCCTAGCGGATCGCCTCGGCCCCGAAATGCCGTTGCAGCGCCTCGGGGACGCGCACGCTGCCATCCGGCTGCAGGTGATTCTCAAGCAGTGCGGCGTAGGTGCGCGACATGCCCAGGCCCGACCCGTTCAGGGTGTGGACGAGCTCGGTCGGCTCATCGGGGGCTGATCGGAATCGAAGGTTCATGCGGCGCGCCTGGAAGTCGGTGTAGTTGCTGCACGAGCTGACCTCGAGCCACTTGCCCACACCAGGCGACCATGCCTCCAGGTCGTAGCCCTTGGCCTGCGCGAACCCGACGTCACCGGTGCAGCGCTCGACCACGCGGTAGGGCAGCTCGAGCGCCTGAAGGACGGCCTCCGCGTCACCGGTAAGTGCCTCCAGCGCATCGAAGCTCGTCTCGGGCCGGACGAACTTGACCATCTCTACTTTGTCGAACTGGTGGACACGCAGGAGGCCGCGCGTATCCCTGCCCGCCGCGCCGGCCTCCCGACGGAAGCAGGGGGTGTAGGCGGCGTGGTTGATGGGCAGATCCTCCACGTCGAGGATCTCGTCGCGGTACACGTTGGTGACCGGCACCTCCGCGGTGGGAATCAGGTACAGGTCATCGCGCTCGACGGCGTACATCTGCCCCTCCTTGTCGGGCAGCTGCCCGGTGCCGCGGGCTGAGGCGGCATTGACCAGGAGCGGCGTCCAAAGCTCGGCGTAGCCGGCACGCTCCGCGAGCTCGAGCATGAGGCCGATGAGGGCGCGCTGCAGCCTGGCGCCGCCGCCGGTGTACAGGATGAATCCACTGCCGGCGACCTTCGCGCCGCGCTCTAGGTCGAAGAGCCCCAGCCGCTCCGCGATCTCCCAATGAGGTGGCGTGTCCCCCGCGGAGCGAGGCTCGCCCCATGTCCGAATGACCGGGTTGTCGTCAGGGCCGGCTCCGTCCGGGACCGATGGATGCGGGAGGTTCGGGATCAGCAGCAGGTCCCGCTCGATGGCGTCCTCGACCTGGCCTAGCTCCGCCACCAGGCGGTCGATGGCGG
>VBJP01000293.1 GCA_005880165.1 Chloroflexota bacterium
CGCCCTGACCGATCGCGCTTGGTTCGACCGACCGGCTCTCGAGGTTGCCCAGGATCTGCTCGGCAAGCGTCTGGTTCATGACACAGCGGAGGGGATTGTCGCGGGGCGCATCGTGGAGACCGAGGCGTACGCAGGTCCTGAAGATCTCGCCGCTCACTCGTCCCGCGGCCGAACGCCCCGGAACGGCGTGATGTTCGGGCCACCCGCGCACCTGTACGTGTATTTCGTCTACGGAATGCATCACTGCCTGAACGTCGTGTGTGGACCGGGTCCCAAGCCGGAGGCGGTGCTGGTGCGCGCCGCGGCAATTGACGAGGGAGAGGCGCTCGCGCGTTCGCGGCGCGGAGCTGCGGGACGCGGCCCCGCTGCGCGCCTGGCTGCCGGTCCCGGGAATGTCGCGGTGGCGTTCGGGATCGACCGGTCGCTGAACGGAGCCGACTTGACTTCCGGACCCGTCTACCTGATCGATGGCCCGCGCCCGGGTCGCGTCGACGCCCGTCCGCGCGTTGGCGTCGCCTACGCGGCAGAGTGGGCGGCGCTGCGCTGGCGCTTCGCGGTGGCCGATGACCCGCACGTCTCACGCCGCTGACCAACTCCCGGGAGCATCCGACGCTCCCAAGGCGGGCGCCGCGGCGGATGCGGGGAGCCTGCGAGCCCTGGAGTTCGGAACCGTCGTCGCCATGCTGGCCGCACGGACGGCGTTCACCCCCTCGCGCGAGCTCGCGGAGGCCACCATCCCCGTTGCGGACGCGCGGCACGTGGCGCTGCTCCAGGAGCAGACCGACGAGGCGGCCCGTCTCCTCGACGAGCAGGCTCAGGCCAGCATTGGCGGAGCCCGGGACGTGCGGGCGCCAATCGACCGCGCACGACGCGGTGGCCGCCTGTCTCCGCAGGAGCTGCTCGACCTGGCCGAGACGCTGGACGCCACCGCGCTCTTCGCGGCCCGGCTCGCCTCCTGGCGCGGGCGCCACCTTGGCGAGCTTCGCGACGTCCTGGATGACGCTCCCGCTCTCCGTCAGAGGATCGAGCGCAGCGTCGACGAGACCGGGGAGATCCTGGACACCGCCTCCGGCGAGCTGGCGGCCATTCGCAGGCGGATGCGGACCGCCCAGGATCGGGTGCGGGAGCGTCTCAACGCCATGCTCCGCTCGCCCGAGCTGGTGGGAGTCATCGGCGAGCCGATCGTCACGGTCCGGGCCGGCCGCTACGTCATCCCCGTGCGCGCTGAGGCGAAAGGGCGGCTCAAGGGCATCGTCCACGACCAGAGCGCATCGGGTGCGACCCTCTTCGTCGAGCCACTCACGGTCGTCGAGCTGAACAACACCTGGACGCAGGCGACCCTCGACGAAGAGCGCGAGGCCGAGCGCATCCTCGAGGAGCTATCGCGCGCGGTCGAGGCTGGTGGCGAGGCGCTGTTGGCCTCGCTCGCCGCGCTCGCTCGCGCGGACCTGTGGCTGGCGCGGGCGCGTCTCGCCGCAGAGCAGAACGCCGTTCGACCCGCCCTGAGCGAGGATGCCGTCGAGCTGCTCAGCGCCCGCCATCCGCTGCTCGGTGCCGGCGCGGTTCCCATCGAGCTGCGGCTCGGCGAGCGCTTCGGATACCGGGCCATGGTCATCACCGGCCCCAACACCGGCGGCAAGACAGT
>VBJP01000064.1 GCA_005880165.1 Chloroflexota bacterium
AGGGGTCCCCGCTCCGCTACGATGACGACGAGGAGAGCGAAGAGTTCGAGGAGGAGCCCGAGGAGGTGGAAGAGCTCGACACCACACTCCCGGAATTCTCGACCGAGCCCGAGCTCGAGGAAGAGCTGCTCGAAGAACCGTAGGAGCCGATGACCGAGGCCACCGAGCGGAAGAGCCTGGACCATGTCGTCCTTCCTCGTCGCCTCCCCGGTCTGGCGCTCCTCGAGCGCTACTTCCCGTCCCCAGCCGACAACCTGCTCGACGCTGAACTGACAGCGTTCGCCTCGGCGGGCGATACCGTCCTTGACCCGTGGGCGGGCACCGGTTGGACCGCGCGCCGTGCGATCGCGCACGGCATGCGGGCGATCGCCGCCGATCCCAGCCCCTTCGCGCAGCTCGCCGCTCAGGCCTTCCTGCTGGCGCCGGAGGCAGCCGCCCTCGACACGGCGTTCAACGCGCTGGCCACGTCGCGCAGGGTCGACGTTCCTCTGCGTCAGCACATCGAGGAGCTCTACTCCACGCATTGCGCCGCCTGTCGTCGGCCGGTTGTCGGCGAGCAGTTCATCTGGCCACGCGAGGGTGACGCTGCCGGGCGAAAAGTGTACCGATGCCCCAGCTGCGACATCAGCGTCGGTGGCCCGGAGGAGCGCGCGGCACCCGTCGATGAGATCGACCTGGCGAAGCTCGGCATCGATGCCGCGACGGCGCCGCCCGCGGAACTCCCACCACCCGAAGGTGCCGATGCGGATGACGACCTGCCGCCGGCGCCGGTCGGCCTGACGGGCGTGCCCGACGGCTACGACCCCGTTCAGTCCCTTGGCGAGGAGGGAGGCCCTCCTCCTCCCGATCCGATCCCCGCCGATCCGCCGACCGGGACGGCTGCAATGGGTCCCGGCCTTCCCCATTTCCAGTCGACCGTGCGCCCCGGACCGTTGACAGCCGGAGCGGCTACCGACGTTCGGGAAGGGCCGCACGTCCAGGTCCTGCGCGAGCACTTCCCCGTCCTCGATGGGCGGAGCGAGCTCGTCGACGAGCTGGTTGCCCTCTACACGCCCCGCAACCTGTACGCGATCCAGGCGATCGCCTCGAAGATCGCGACCGAGTTCCGAGACCCGGCGCTGGCGGCGATCTTCCGCCTGGCTCTGGCCGCGTGCCTCCTGCCCGGCAGCCGCCTGAACGGTTATCCGGGGCGCGTCGCATCGCTGCGAATCACCGGCGGTCACGTACGCCAGCCCGCTTCTCGGCACCAGCGGGAGGTGAACGTCTGGCAGCTCTTCGAGGCTTCGTTCCGCGATGTGCGAACGGCCATCGCTGCGCTCGGCCGCGAGCGACGGCCGGCGCGCTTTGCGACCGACATCGACGACCTGGGCGGCATGAGCGCAGCGAATGTGCTCTGGATCCGCAGCCGACCCGCCGTCGCCGGTCAGTACCTGCCGCCCGATGGGATCGACCTGGTGCTCGGCACGCCGCCGCCGCCCGCCTCGCTCGACGAGCTGAGCTTCGAGTACCTCGCCACCGCCTGGTTGATCGGCCGCGAGGCAGCCGAGACGCTCCGGCTCGAGCCGCTGTTCGGCAGCGCGCCGATCGCCTCGGACGGCACGGAGGCGGCTGCGCTCCGGCATGCGATGGCATCCGCGGCCGGCACGCTGCGCCCGGGCGGGTGGTTCAACGTGCTCCTCGACGGGGATGACGCTGATCGACTGCTCGCGGTCGCTTCCGCCGGAGCGGCGGCGGGCCTCGACCTGGAATCGGTCGTGCAGCGCGAGTCGCGGCGCTCAGGAGACGGGCTGGCCATCCATTTTCGCAAGCCCTCCGGCGAGGACCGCCTGCGATTGGCCGTGGGCAGTCGTCCCCTGCAGCTTGGCGCTGAGGCGGGGCACCTCACCTACCCCGAGCTGGCAGCGGCTGTGGATCGGGCTGCCGTCGCCCTGCTGCGGGATCGCGGCGAGCCAGCCGGTCTGACACGTGTCGCGTGCGCCGTGGTGATGGAGCTCGCTTCCTCGGGCCTGCTGCGCCGGCTGGGACACATGCGCGGTGACGGGTCGCCGCGGGGCAGCCGCGCCGAGCAGGCGGACGACGACGCGGCCGCCCTCGCCGGCGACCGCGACGATCGCACCGATCGTGGCGACCGTGGCGAGCGCCGGGCCGGGGGGCACGCGGCCGGCGGCATGATGCTGGCCGCGCTCCTCCGAGAAGAGCTATGGCGGGACGACCATCCCAACCTGGTGCGGCTGGGTGAGGCGGATCGACCGCTGTGGTGGCTGCGCGAGCCAGACCTCGCCGAGCAGCCCCTGGCGGATCGCGTCGAGTGGGCCACCTTCTCGATCCTGTCGACCGCCGGCCGCCTCGACGAGGCGAGCTTCCTGGATCGCATCTATCGGCACTTCCCGGGACTGCAGGCACCAGACGAGGAGCTCGTCCGGGCGTGCCTGGCGGCGTACGCTCAATCCAGCGAAAGCGGTCAGCTGCGCACCGAGGACCAGCTGGCGGCGCGCTTCGACGATCATTCCCGTCTCCTGGGCCTGGTCGCCGACTACGGCCATCGGCTTGGCCTGCGTGTCTGGCTGAGCCGTCGGGAGCACGACAAGATCGTCGACGGGCGCCCGCTCATCGAGCGCCTGGCCGATGACGAGCGCCGAGCTTACCTGCCGCTCATCGTGCGTGCACCGGGTGAGGCGCTCTCGGCGGTTGATGCGATCTGGTACGTCCGCGGCCGGTTCGCGTTCCTGATCGAGGTTGAATGGACCGCCATGCTCGGGGACGCGGTCCTCCGCCGCGGGCGCGAGATTCCGCCGTCGGATCAGCAGGCGCGCATCGCCCTGTTTCCGGCGGAACGCACCGAGCTCGTGCGTCTGAAGCTCGAGCGATCGCCCTGGTTGCGGTCCGAGGTTGAGCGCCAGAACTGGCATTTCCTGAAGTGGCAGCACTTCGAGACGTTGGCGGCGCGCGATGGCGCGAGCCTGGATTGGCTCGAGCCGGTTCTCGGCCTTGACCCGCTCATCGAGCGGGGAGGCGAGCAGCTCACCATGTTCGGGGAGTGAGCTCGGCGAAGCGTCGAATCGTAGCGGCTCGGGCTCGCGTTGACCCTCCGCGTACACTCACCTGGGAGTGCCGTGGTTCCCCCCTGCGGCACTCCCGTCCTTGAGCGCTTAGCTCGGCCGAGCCCCCTTTGCCACCCCTCGACGAGCGGTGCGTCGGCCCATGGCACGGCGCACGACGGACATCACCTCGTTGACGTATGGCGCCCCTTCGCCGCTCTCGATTGCGTGGGTGAGGCACCCGTCGATGTGGTCCTCCAGCAGCAGGAGCGCCACCTCGTCGGCCGCGGCGGTCATGGCCTCGACCTGCTGCAAGACGTCGAGGCAGTAGGCCTCGTCCCCGATGAGCCGGCGGATGCCACGCACCTGGCCCTCGATCCGGTTCAGGCGGTTGAGGAGCTCTCGGCGGTCCTTGGTGTAGCTGTGCCGGAAGTTCTGCTCCCGGTCGGCGGTCGTCTGCATACCCGGGGGCAGTATGCGAGCCTGTGCGCGACTGGGTCAATCACGCGCGCGAGCGGACCGTTCCAGCCACCGTCGCGAATCGCGATAGGATGCCGCCGATGTCCGAACCCGAACGCCACGAGCTGATCGAGCCGATCGAGCGCGCGCTGGCCGTCTTCAGCCACCCCGACGATGCCGAGTTCGGCGCCGCCGCCACCATCGCGAGCCTCGTCGCGCGGGGAGCGCGCGTCGATTACGTGGTGACCACCGATGGCGGCAAGGGCACCGACGATCCGGCGGTCACCGCCGAGCAGCTGGCTGCCACGCGCGTCGCCGAGCAGCGAGCCGCGGCGGACGTTCTCGGCGTCGGCGAGATCGTGCACCTCGATTACCCCGATGGCTACCTGACGCCGTCGCTGGAGCTGCGCCGCGATATCGTCCGGCAGCTGCGACGCCTCCGCCCGCAGCTCGTCATCGCCCAGAACCCCCAGCGACGCATGGACGGCAACCCGTTCATCGGCCACCCAGACCACCTGGCCACCGGCGAGGCGACCCTCTCCGCGGTCTACCCGGCCGCCCGCGATCGCCTGAACTTCCCCGAGCTGCTCGAGGAAGGGCTCGATCCCTGGAAGGTGCGCCAGGTGCTGGTGACCGGCGCCGAACGGCCGAACCTGTGGGTCGACGTGGGAGCTCACCTCGACGTCGCGCTCGCCGCGCTGCGCTGCCATGCCAGCCAGTTCGACGACTGGGATGCCGTCCAGCAGCGCATCCGCGAGCGTGCCGCGGAGGCCGGCGCGGAGGTGGGCCTGGCCGCCGCCCAGGCGTTCCTCTCGATCAAGCTCACATGATGCGCGGCGGCCACTGGGGTGGCTTCGAGCCGAACCTCGAGCGCCGTGCCGGGAGCGGCCGCCGGACGCTGCGCCGCATCGCCGGCTTCTTCCGGCCCTACCGCGGCCGGCTGGCCGTCATCGCCGTTGCGATCCTGGTCACCGCCACTATCGGCGTCGTCAATCCCATCCTCATCAAGCTGGTCATCGACAACCTGACCGGGCCGCGCGACCTGGGCCTGCTCTACCTCCAATCCGGGCTGATGATCGTGCTGCCAATCGTCACCAGCCTCATCGGTGTCGGGCAGTCGTACTTCTCGAACCTGGTGGGCCAGCGGGTGATGAACGACCTGCGGGTAGCCCTCTACAGCCACCTGCAGTGGATGCCGCTCCGCTTCTTCACCGAGACGCGCACGGGCGAGATCCAGAGCCGGATTGGTAACGACGTCGGCGGGGTCCAGTCGGTGGTGACCGATACCGCCAGCTCGCTCCTCTCGAACTTCGCGACCGTCGCGAGCACGGTGGTCGCCATGCTGATCCTCGACTGGCGGCTGACCGCCCTCTCGCTGGGAATGCTTCCGATCTTCGCCTACATCACCTTCCGGGTTGGCAAGGTCCGCCGCGAGGTGAGCCGGCTCACGCAGCAGTCGATGGCCGAGATGAGCGCCATTACCGAGGAGTCGCTCTCCGTCTCCGGCATCCTGCTCTCCAAGACGTTCGGCCAGCAGGCGGCCAGCATCGACCGATTTGAGCGCGAGTCGCTGCGGTTGGGTGACCTCCAGGTGCGCCAGCAGATGCTGGGCCGATGGTTCTTCGCCATGATCGGCACCTTCTTCAGCATCATGCCCGCGCTGGTCTACATCCTGGCCGGGACGTTCATCATCAACGGTGACACCCACGTCAGCATCGGCACCATCGTCGCCTTCACGACGCTCCAGAGCCGGATCTTCTTCCCGCTGGGGCAGATGCTGAACGTCCAGATCGAGATCCAGGGCGCTCTGGCGCTCTTCGACCGCATCTTCGAATACCTCGAGATGCCGCACGAGATCGCGGATGCGCCCGACGCCGTGGCGCTCGACGCAGGGCGCATGCGCGGCGAGGTGAGCTTCGAGCACGTCGGCTTCCACTACCCGCCCAACCCTGCGCAGCTCGCCGCCCGGGGCGAGGAGGCGGCCGCCGAGGCGGACGGGCGCGCTGTCCGGCTGCCGATCAAGCCGTTCGACCTGGCCGATATCAGCTTCACCGCCGAGCCGGGCAAGCTGGTCGCCCTGGTCGGCCCGTCGGGCGCCGGCAAGACGACGACGACCTATCTCATCCCGCGGCTCTACGACGTCGACTCGGGGACGATCCGGCTCGACGGCGTCGACGTGCGCCAGATCCAGCTCGAGTCGCTCGGCCGGAACATCGGGGTCGTCACCCAGGAGACGTACCTGTTCCACAGCTCGGTGCTCGACAACCTCCACTACGCCAAGCCCGAGGCCACGATGGAGGAAGTCGAGGAGGCGGCTCGCGCCGCGGCGATCCATGATCGGATCAGCGAGCTTCCCGAGGGCTATGACACCGTCGTGGGGGAGCGTGGCTACAAGCTCTCGGGCGGCGAAAAGCAGCGGATCGCGATTGCGCGGGTGCTGCTGAAGAACTCGCGGGTCCTGATCCTGGACGAGGCGACCTCCGCCCTCGACACCGTGAGCGAGCGGCTCATCCAGGGCGCCCTTGCCCGGCTGATGGAAGGTCGGACGACGATCGCCATCGCGCATCGCCTCTCCACGATCCTGCGGGCCGACCTGATCCTGGTCTACGACCGCGGACGCATCGTCGAGCGCGGCACGCACCGCGAGCTGCTGCAGCACGAGGGCCTGTACGCCCGCCTCTACGAGCAGCAGTTCCTGACCGATGCCGCGGTGGTGGCCGGCGCCTGAGGCATGCCTGGGCGCTTGTTCAACGTTTGGAGCATGACCCGCGTCGGTAGGGTGTGACCGTCATCGAAGGCGCGTTTCCTCCTGCCACCACGCATACCCAGGCCGGCGACATCGATCGGGCCATCGTGGCCGACGTGCACGAGCGGCGGGGGCGCGAGCTGTTCGGCTTTGCCAGGCACCTGGGCATGACCGATGAGGAGGCGCACGACGCGGCGCAGGAAGCCCTGCTCCGGCTGTGGACGGCCATCGACGGCGGAACCGCGATCGAGCAGCCGGACGCCTGGACGTTCCGCACGCTGTATCGGATCTGCATGGACCAGCACCGATGGCGGCGGCGGGTGCGCGCGCTTGCCGAGCGCATCGGGCCCGGCCACGAGCCCCGGGAGGCGGACCGGACCGACCTGATCGCGGTCTGGAGCGCCGTGGAGCGACTGCCCGAACGCCAGCGACTGGCGATCTACCTGCGCTACCGCGCAGACCTGCCGTTCGAGGAGATCGCGGCGATCCTGGGAATCCAGCCAGTCTCAGCGCGAAGCCATGTCAGCCGCGCGCTCGACACGCTACGTGCGAGCTTCGAGGACGAGAGGGAGATGAGCGCATGAATCGCGACGACCAGATCGAACGTGCCCTTCGCGAACCCGGACCTCGTGAGCATGGCTATGTCCCGATTGGACTTCCCGCGACCGCAGACGAAGCGCGAGGCCGCCTCTCGCGAAGAAGCCGAATGCTGCAGAGCGTCATGCCGCTCGGTGGGCTCGCGGCAGCCGTCGCGGCGGGGGCAGTCATCGCGATCGTCCTCAGCCGGGGAATCACTCCCACGCCGGGGAGCAACGGGCCGGCCGCGAGCCCATCGCCAACGCCATCACCAGCACCCATCGGCGCCTGCGGCGCGGGCGACTTCGCGTGGACGAGCGACTCGTGGGGTGGGGCTGCGGGATCGCGCGGAACAATCGTGGTCGCGCGGGCTGTGACGAGCCTCGCACCGTGCGTGATTCACGGTCGGGCGACGCTCACCCTGCGCGACGCGAATGGCACGCTGCTGATCACAGGCCAGACGGCGCCGACGGACATCAAGGTCAATGCTGGCATGCAGGTCGAGGTGGGCGTGACCTGGAGCAACTGGTGCGGGGCGGAGCCTGCCCAGCCGATGTCTCTCCAGCTGACCCTGCCTGGCGACTCGACCCCGGTTCCACTCGTCCCGGCCAACGACCACGGCCTTACGTTCCAGACCTGCAACGGGCCAGGGCAGCCGTCAACCCTCGGCGGGACGAACTTCCAGCCATCCTCTCGCCCGCCTATCCAACGCTGAGCGTTTCGCCGATCTTCGCGCACCCGGCTAGGCTTCGGACGTGGATGACACGTCCGAGGTCACCGCGGGGCATCGGTACACGAACCGGCTCGCCAATGAGACGAGCCCGTATCTGCTGCAGCACGCGCACAACCCGGTCGACTGGTATCCGTGGGGCGCCGAGGCGCTCGAACGCGCGAAGCGGGAAGACCGGCCGATCTTTCTGTCCATCGGTTACTCCGCCTGCCATTGGTGCCACGTCATGGAGCGCGAGTCGTTCGAGGATACGGCGATCGCCGAGCAGATGAACCGGGACTTCGTGCCGATCAAGGTGGACCGCGAGGAGCGGCCCGACCTGGACGAGGTGTACATGGCCGCTGTCCAGGCCATGACCGGATCCGGCGGCTGGCCGATGAACGTCTTCTTGACGCCCGACCTGCAGCCGTTCTACGGCGGGACCTACTTCCCGCCAAATGACCGGCACGGGCTGCCGGGATTCCCGCGCGTCCTCGCGGGGGTCGCCGACGCCTACCGGTCTCGACGCGACGAGGTGGCTTCCCAGGCCGGGCTGCTCGCGCGACACCTGCGCGAGCAGCTCGCGCTTCCGCCGGGCGGCGCTGACCCGCAGCGCGACCAGCTGGATGGCGCGGTTCGTCGCCTGGGCGCCGCGTTCGATTCGGCTCGCGGTGGCTTTGGCGGCGCGCCCAAGTTCCCGGCACCCATGACGCTCGAGTTCCTGCTGCGCGTGTGGCGTCGCAGCCAGGACCCGGACATCCTGCGCATGGTCACTGTCACGCTCGACGCCATGGCCAACGGCGGGATCCAAGACCAGCTGGGTGGCGGCTTTGCTCGCTACAGCATCGATGCAGACTGGCTGGTGCCGCACTTCGAGAAGATGCTCTACGACAACGCTCAACTCGCCCACGCCTACCTCGAAGCGTTCCGCGCGACAGGCGAAGCGCGATATCGCGCCGTCGTCGAGTCAACGCTCGACTTCGTACTCCGCGAGCTCGCGACCTCGGATGGCGGCTTTGCGTCGGCGTTGGATGCCGACAGTGAGGGCGAGGAGGGACGCTTCTACGTTTGGACTGATGCCGAGCTGCGCTCAGTCCTTGTGGAGGCCGGGCTATCGGCTTCGGAGGCCGATGAGGTGGCGCGCTACTGGGACGTCACGCCCGAGGGGAACTGGGAGGGACGCTCAATTCTTCGCGGGTCCGGCTCCCCGCCGGATGCCGAATTGATTGCCCGCGCCCGGAAATCCCTGCTCGCTGCCCGCGGGCGGCGGGTCCGACCCGCGCGCGATGAGAAGCAGATCGCCGCCTGGAACGGCCTGCTCCTCAGGTCCCTCGCGGAGGCGGCCGGCCCCCTGGAGGAAACCGATTACCTCGCCGCTGCCGATGGGATCGCGGGCTTCGTCCGGAAGGTCTTGCTGCAGCCGGATGGCGCGCTATGGCGCACCGCGCGCGATGGGGTGGGCCATACGCCCGCCTTCCTCGAGGATTACGCCTGTCTCGCTGATGGCCTGCTGGCCCTCCACGCGGCGCTCGGGCGCGGGGACGATCTGCTCCTCGTGCGCCAGCTCATGGACCGGGCCATCGCCGATTTCTGGGACGAAGAGGCGGGCACCTTCTGGGATACGTCAGACGCGCACGAGGCGATCGTGGCGCGACCGCGCTCAGTGATCGACGGTGCAACGCCGGCCGGCAACTCCGTCGCGGCCGACGTGCTGCTGCGGCTGGCTCTGCTGACCGGCGAGGCGGACTACGACCGGCGGGCGCGCTCGATCCTCCGAATCGTCGGGGATGCCCTCGATCGTCAGCCGCAACTCTTTGGGCGGATGCTCGGCGCCGTCGATCGATCGCTGTCGGACCCGATCGACGTAGTGATCGCCACGACTCCTGGGGACGCGGGCGACGATCTACGGGCGGTGGCACACCGCGGGTACTCGCCGAACCTGGTCGTAGCGACTCTCAATCCAGGGGACGCTACGGCGCAGTGGTCACTCTTCGTCGACAAGCGGCCTTTGGAGGGGAAGCCGACGGCCTACGTATGCCGCGGATACGCCTGCCGGGCACCTACCAGCGACGCCGCCAAGGTCGAGCGCCAGATCGCCGATCTGGAAAATGGGTCCGCCGCGCCGTAGGGGCCTCGTACCGCGGCGACGTGACCTTGTCCACCTATTACGTCATGCCCATGGCGAGCACATTGCCCGGTCACGCCCCGTCCGTGGGCAACCGATCAGGACGACGGTGAGGGCAGCGGCTGCGGACTCGATGGCATGACCCTGCCCGCCCTCGTCGACATGGACCTGCACCAGAACAGCCGAGCGCATTTAGCCTCCTGTCCTCGATCGGTCACCCTGGCGAGGTAGCTCCTCCCGTCAGGACGAGACGGAAGACCTGGCGCGGGGTGGCAAGGCCCTTTAGCTCGTGGAGCCCTCCACGAGATCCCTTGTCGTCGAGGACAGCAGCACCTCGCCAGAGGAGGCCAACGACATTACCCGGGCGGCGGCATGGACTGCCGTGCCGCGAACGTCGTCACCGACGTACTCGATCTCGCCGGTGTGGATACCCACACGGATCGGCAGGCCGATCTCGTGGGCGGAGCGCGTCATCGCCGCGCCGCAACGGACGGCATTGGTCGCACTGTCGAAAACGGCCAGGAACCCATCGCCGGTCGTCTTGACCTCACGCCCATGGAGGGTATTGAGGTCATCGCGGAGGCGGACATTGTGATGCCGCAAGAGCTCCTGCCAGGCGACGTCGCCGAGTCGTTCCAGCATCGCCGTCGAGTCCACGATGTCGGTGAACAGCATGGTCGCAAGGACTCGCTGCCCGGGACCCGCGGGGGGCGTGCTGGCGACCCGGCCGCTCGTCCATTCAACGATCCCCCAGGGCTCATCACCAATCACCCACGCGTCGTGGCCGGGTGGAATCTCGAAGATGGAGTCGGGCGGAATGTCTAGTTCCTCGCCGTCGTCCATACGCACCCGCAGGATGCCGGACACCGAGTGGCCGAGATGGTGAACCTCGCAGCTTCGGGTCTTCATGATCGGCGCCAGATCGGTCGACCATCGCCACCCCGGCTCGAACCGGGTCCTCACCACGGTGGTATCACCGAGGCTGACTAGATTGACCCGCGCATTTGGGAGCTAACGGACCTCATCCGGACGGGCCAGGCTCTTGTGGCGCAAACGGGCATGGGCTCCAATTATCCGATCGCCCGCCGCCGTCACCTAGCGGCCGCTCTACGCCCTGTCCAGCTCGTGCCGTAATGAGGTAGTGCATCCCTTTTAGGTCAGCCAGGTCTTGATTCGTCGATGCTGCGAACCCACTCGCGAATGCGATCGCCGGCGACATTGACTCCGGTGCGTCCAGCAGGTACGAAGCCGCGGCTGCGATAAAGCCGATGCGAACGCTCGTTGTCTTCGTGAGTCGAAAGCTGGACTCGCGAATACCCGCGCCGTCGCGCCTCGTCCAGAACGCTGTCCAAAAGAACTCCACCGATACCCTCTCCCCACCGGTCAGGAAGCACGTAGATGAGGTCGAGGTAGCAGGCTCCGGGTATGAGCGGACCAGCTCCGGCGTCTTCGCGGCCGGGCATGGACAAGGCCATCCCGACTGACTCCCCTCCGGCGTCCGCGATGAGGAACCAAGTGAGGGGATTGCGAAGGTTATCGGCAACCTGCTCAATGCGCTCTGCGGGTATGGCGCGGCCCTTTCGCCGAACCAGGTTCGACCTCACATAGATCGATAGCGCGGCATCCACGTCGGTGGAACTGCCCATGCGAACGGTAACCGGGTCCCTGGCTCCTGAACTCATCAGGCCGGGACGAACGAGAGGCGGACCTGGCGCGCGGTCTTCTCGGCGTTCGCGTCGACAAGGGCGATCGACTGCCAGGTGCCGAGCGCCATGCGCCCCTGCAGTACCGGAACGCTCACCGATGAGGCCGCCAGCAGCGGAACGAGGTGATCGGCGCCGTGGCCGCGCGGGCCGTGGCGATGGACCCATCGGTCGTCGCGCGGCAGCAGCCGATCGAGCGCTTCCATCAGGTCCTGCTCGCTTCCCGAGCCGAGCTCCATGACCACGAGCCCCGCGGTCGCATGCGGGACGAAGACGTGCAGCAGCCCGTCGCGACGGGAGGCAACGTCGTTCAGGAACCCGGCGCACGCATCGGTCAGGCTATAGACGCCTCGCTTCCCATCGGTCTGGACAATGACCTCCCGCGATTGCATCCACCGAGTATCATGCCGCCCGATGTTTGCCCGGGCACGCGATAGCTGGATCGGCCGTGGCGCGGTGGCGGTCGCCGTGCTCATCGTGGTGGTGGTGGCCTGCACCCTGGTGGTGGCCCCCAAGCCGATTGCGCGGCTGATGCCCACCGCGAGCCCGTCACCAACCCCGACCCTCAGCCCATCGCCAACCGCCAGCCCGACGCCGGCTCCCACGCCGAAACCAAAGCCGAGCCCGCTCCTCTCGAAGCGCATCACCGTGCTGGTCCTGGGCACCGACTCGAATGCATCCCGGCTGAGGCGGGGAATGGGCAAGCTGACCGACTCGATCATGGTGCTCAGCGTGAACGCCAAGCACACTCAGGTCTCGATGATCTCCTTTCCTCGCGACATGGTCGACATCCCGACCGGCAACGGCGGGGTCTGGTCGCTGAAGATCAACGCCCTGACCTACTACCGCGGCGAAGCCGCCATGAAGCGGGCGATCGCCACCACCATCGGTCAGCCAATTAACTACTACCTCGAGATCAACATGGAGGACTTCGGCCGGCTGGTGAATGGGATCGGGGGGATCGACGTCATCGTCCCGGCCTCGATCTACGACCCGTCAATTGGCCTCAACATCCGGGCGGGACGCCGGCACATGAACGGCAACCTGGCGCTCAGCTACGCCAGGAGCCGCCACACTACCAGCGACTGGGATCGCGCGGCGCGGCAGCAGCTGATCCTGACGGCCATCGTCCGCAAGCTGGTCAATCCCAAGACGAAGTTCCACTTGTCGGGCCTGATCCCAACCCTGAAGACGCTGCGGACGGACATGCCGCTCGCGCAGGTCAGCACCTTCGTCCAGATCGCAAGGCTCTCGGCCAAGGCCAGGGTCATTGGCGGCGTCCTGGCGCCGCCAGCGTTTGCGGGCTTCACCGGCATCGAGCCGGGGACGGGTCGCGGCTGGATCCAGGAGCCCAACCTGAGCGCCATTCGCTCCTATGCGAGGGCCCTCTTCGCGCGCTGAGCGGCTTCGCCGGGCCGAGCTCCCGCCTAGCCGGTGGCGTATCCGTGCTGACCGATGAACAGCAGCCCCGCCCCTAGCCAGGTGAAGAGGACGCCGGCGAAGCCCAGCACCAGCAGCCACGGGGCGGCCGCGCCCCATCGGTCACGCCGCCCCGCCAGGTGGAGCTCGGCCGCATAGACGAGCCAGGTGGCCGCCGCAGCGAGCTCCTTGGGATCGTTGTTCCAGTACGAGCGCCAGGCCAGGTTGGCCCACACGGAGCCTAGCGCGATGGCGGCGGTGAGCAGCGGGAAGGCCACGATCACCGCCACGCCGGCGGCGCGACGCGACACGGCTGCGGTCGGCAGCAGCGCGATGCGATCGCCGCTCCAGCGCTGGGCGATCTCGCTCAGCGCGGCCAGGAAGGCGACGCCTCCGGCGCCGTACGAGGCGATGGCGGCACCCACGTGCACGGTCAGCAGCACGGGCTGCTGGAGGGCGGGCACCAGGGGCAACGCCTCGTTGGGCAGGGCGAGGCCATAGCCAACCAGCAGACCGGCGAGCAGTGCGGCGGGCGCCGCGAGTCCGTGGATCGGCGCGCTGCGGGCCACGAGCAGGTAGCCGGCGAGCAGTGCTGCAGCGAAGGTGAGGGCCGTCTCGGCCAGGTTCGTCCACGGGGCGTGGCCGGTGATCGCGGCAGTCACTGCGAGCGAAGCCAGCAGCAGGACCAGCCCGAGCTGCAGAAGCCGATAGGGGAGATCCGCGAGGAGATTGCCCCCGGCGCCGACCGAGGTCGACCCGGACCCGGTGCTCGCCTCGAGGCTGGCGTCCGCGCGCGCCAGTCGCAGCGCGACGCCCGCAACCCCGAGCGCGGCGGCTGCCGCGAGCGCCACCAGCGCGGAGACTCCCAGGACGACGGATGCGGTCACGTCTGCTCCCTCAATGCGCGCCGAACGCGGGACCGACCAGGCTCCGGTCAGTCGTCGGCTGAGACGCGCGCGAAGATCTCGCGTGTTCCGCAGTGATAGCAGCTGTCGTCCGCGGCCCGGATGGTGGTGCCGCAGTTCGCGCAGTCGACCAGGAGGTCTCCCTCGCAGATCGGGCAGAACCGGGCGGTGGGCGGGAACTGCAGCGCATCGGTCGGGCAGTAGGCGACGCCACGAGCCGCGACCAGGCCTGGAGCCTCGCCGGCGGGTGGTGGTGGCAGCGCGAGCACCGGCTCAGGATGTCGCTCGGCCGCGACCCCGACCTGCGAGACACGCAGGTAGCCAAGCAGCAGATACAGGACGTACAGCCCGACCAGACCAAAGAGCAGGTACGGGAA
>VBJP01000291.1 GCA_005880165.1 Chloroflexota bacterium
CCGGCTCGGCGCGAGCGGGACCTGATGAGCCGGATGGGGATCGTCCTCCAGCAATCCGGCGTGCAGCAGTACCTGACCGTGCGCGAGGTGGTGTCCATGTACGCGGGCTACTATCCGCATCCTCGCGACGTGGACGAGGTCATCGCCCTGGTCGGCCTGACCGATGCCGCAGACCGGCGCATCCTGCAGCTGTCGGGCGGGCAGCATCGCCGCGTGGACGTCGCGCTCGCGCTGGCAGGCGACCCGGAGCTCCTCTTCCTCGACGAGCCGACCACAGGCTTCGACCCGTCGGCGCGGCGTCAGGCCTGGGAGACGGTGCGGTCGCTGGCGGGGCTGGGCAAGACCGTCTTCCTGACAACCCACTTCATGGACGAGGCCCAGACGCTCGCCAATCGGGTGGCGATCATCGCGCGCGGCGAGATCGTGGCCACGGGCAGCCCCAACACCCTGGGAGCGCGCGGTTCCCAGGCGACCATCATCCGTTTCTCCCTGCCCAACGGCGTCGTGCCTCCCGAGTCGCTGGGCATCAAGCCGATGCAGGGTGGGGCGTGGCAGGTCGAAACCGAGGGGCCGACTCGCGTGCTGCACGAGCTGACGGATTGGGCCGTCGCCGCCGGGGTGGAGCTCGTGAGCCTGGAGGTCTCGCGGCCGAGCCTCGAGGATGTCTACCTGGCGCTGACCAGCGAAGAGGCAGAGGAGGGGGCCGCATGAGCGGCCTGACGCTTGCCCTTCGCCAGGTGCGCTACGAGAACCGCGCCTTCTGGCGCAACCCGATCGCCGCCTTCTTCACCTTCTTCTTCCCGCTCATGTTCATGATCATCTTCAACGTCCTTTTCGGCGGGACGAGCCGCATCGCTCCCGGAGTGCGCGTGGCGGACTTCTACACGCCTGCGGTCATCGTCTTCGGCGTGATCACCGCGACCTACACGAACATCGCGATGATGATCACCGCCGCGCGAGACCTGGGCATCCTCAAGCGCATGCGCGGGACCCCGCTACCGCCCTGGGCCTTCATGGCCGGTCGCATCGTGCATGCCGTGCTGCTGGCCTTCCTGCTGGTCGTCATCGTCGCCGCCTTCGGCTCGGTCTTCTATTCGGTGCGGCTGCCGTGGGATCGGCTCCCGGCCCTCGTGCTGACGCTGGCGATCGGTGCCGCCTCCTTCTGCGCGCTGGGACTGGCCATCGCCGGGCTGGTTCCGAACGCGGACTCCGCGCCGGCCATCGTCCAGTTCTCGGTGCTGCCGCTGAACTTCATCAGCAACGTTTTCGTGGACATGCGCGACGCGCCGAGCTGGATCAATACGGTCTCCGAGCTCTTCCCGATCCGCCACTTCGCGGATGCCATGCTCGGCATCTGGAATCCGCTCACGCCCGGGAACGGCTTCTATTGGGCCGACCTTGGGGTGATGGCCGCCTGGGGCGTGGCCGGGGTGCTGATCGCGATTCGGACCTTCACCTGGGAGCCGCGCGCCTGAGCAAATCTGGTTCTCCGCGCCAACGGCTGGTGTGGCATCCCCGCGTCCCGTTCTACGCGGGCGCTCGCGCCTCGGCGCTGACGCTGCCCGGCTCCGGAAATCGCCGCTCGACGTAGCCGTCCAGGATCTCGAGGAAGCGCGGCACGATGTCGTCGCCACGCAGGGTGGTGACCTTCTCGCCGTCCACGAAGACCGGCGCGACCGGTTCCTCGAAGGTGCCGGGCAGGCTGATGCCGATGTCGGCGTGCTTGCTCTCACCCGGCCCATTCACGACGCAGCCCATGACCGCCACGCGCAGCTCCTCGACGCCCGGATGGTGCTCACGCCAGCTCGGCATTTGGTCGCGCAGGTACCCCTGGATGTCGCTGGCCATCTCCTGGAAGAAGGTGGACGTAGTCCGTCCGCACCCAGGGCAGGCGCTCACCTGGGGGGCGAAGCTGCGCAGGCCCATCGACTGCAGCACCTGCTGCGCCACCTGCACCTCCTCGGTCCGATCGCCGCCGGGAGCGGGGGTGAGGCTGACGCGGATGGTGTCCCCGATGCCGCGCTGCAGCAGGATCGCGAGGCCGGCGGTGCTGGAGATGATGCCGCGCGTGCCGAGCCCTGCCTCGGTCAGTCCCAGGTGG
>VBJP01000065.1 GCA_005880165.1 Chloroflexota bacterium
CCGCATGGAAGGCGCGTCCGAAGGTCGGCATCGAAGCGATGCTCGCGGCGCTCCAGCCGGGGTCCACGCCGGAGCAGCAGGCGGCCGCCAACGCGATGCGCGCCTCGATCCTCATCGCCGCTCGCGACGCCCGGGCGACCGAGAGCGCGCTCGACGCCGCACGGCGGCTCCTCTCGCTCCACAAGCTCCAGGCGGCCTCGGACCTCCTGCTCGACTACATCGGTGCCGGGTACACCGACCGTGAGGCGCAGCGGCTCCTCATCGAGGTCGACTGCGGGCTCGGCCGGCGCGACGTCGCGCGTGACAAGTGCCGCCTGCTGGGCGAGGCCTACCGCCTCGACGGCCGCGCCGACACCGCGAACGACGTCGAGCGTCTCGCCAGCATCATCTAGCGCCTAGAACGCCCGCCCCACGACGTGGGGACCCACGTCACCCTGCACGAACGGCTTGAGCGCGAGCGTCATGAGGACGCCGGCGATGAATCCCCCGATGTGCGCCATGTATGCGACACCGCCGGTCTGCGCGCTGATCGCCGTCGAGGCGAAGCCGTTCACGAATTGGATGAGCGCCCAGACGCCGATCATCACGAACGCCGGCACGCTGGTGACGAAGTACCCGAACAGCACCCGGACCCGGTTCGTCGGGAATAGGACGATGTACGCCGCGAGCACGCCGGCGATCGCGCCGGACGCACCGAGGCTCGGCAGGATCGACTGTGGGTCCGAGTAGACCTGCGCGAGGGACGCGACGATCCCGGCGATGAGGTAGAAGCCCAGGTAGCGGACGTGGCCGAACGCCTTCTCGACGTTGTCGCCGAAGATGAACAGGAACAGCATGTTGCCTGCCAGGTGCAGCCATCCGCCGTGCATGAACATGCTGGTGAGCAGGGTCAGGTAGATCGGGTTCGGGCCGGGAGCTTCAGGGATGAGGTATGGGACGCCGCCGATGGTCACCGGCACGGAGGTGACGATGTCCCGCCCGGTGGTGATCTCGGCCGGGATGGTGCTGAAGCCGTAGGTGAACTGGTTGTCGCCTCCGGCCTGCTGGAGCAGCAGGAAGACCGCGATGTTGATGCCGATCAGCGATAGCGTGACCCAGGCGATCCCCTGCCCCGGCTCGTTCTCGTCGAAGAGCGGGAACACTCGTCAGCCGTGGGCTGGGGCGCCGGTCGCCAGCCGGCGGCGCGCAGCGCGCCAGGCGGGGACGTAGCGCAGCGGCCCGGGCACCAGGGGCAGGACGTTGCGGGTGACGGTCGCCACGCGAGACATCGCGCGCGCGCGCCGCTTGCCCCAACGGATGCCGTAGGCGCGCAGGATCTCCGGCGGCAGCACGCTGAACGAGATGAGATGGGCCGCGGTCCAGACGAAGCGCGGCGGGAACCGGCTCGGATAGAGCACCGATTCGCTGAGCGATCGCGCCGTGGGCGTCACCCGCACGGTCCCGCCGGCGATCCGCTCAGCCATCCACACGCGCAGCTCCGCGACGGTACCCGGGAAGAGGCTCTCGGGCACGCCGAGCCGAACCGCGACCGGTAGCGACTCGCGCAGGTACGCGTCCATCTCGCCCTCGGTCACGGGCTCGACATAACGGTCGTAGATGCGCAATGCCGTATCGACGAGGGTGGCGTGCACCCAGAGCAGCAGCATCGGGTCGCGGGCCTGGTAGTGCGCCCCGCTCTCTGGAACGGTTCCGCTCACGGACCGATGGATGGCGTTGAGGTGCTCGATGACGCCCTCTGCTCGATTGGTGCTGCCGAATGCCACGGAGAAGGTGCTGATGAGCGTCCGCCGCAGCCGGCCGTAGGGGTCCTCGCGGAAGTTCGAATGCTGCGCAACGCCCGCGGCGACGGCCGGATCCGCCAGCTGCAGCAGGAAGGCCGCGGTGGCGCCGGCGAGGACCACCACCTCGCGATCGATGCGCCAGCCCAGCGAACCGGGCCCGAAAAACCCGGAATCACCCGCACGGGCGGAGCGCGGTGTGCGAGGCAGATTCCCCAGCCGGACGCGAGGCTCTGCCGTGCCCTGCGACGTCAGTCGTCCAGCTCCTCGATCTGATCGCCAGGGCGGATGACGGCGCCCACCAGGACGTCGGCCCGCAGACCTCCCTGCCCTGAGAGGGCGGCACGCACGCCGGGCCGGGTGACCGATTCCAGGTGATCACAGGGCGTGCAGGGCTTGACGCCGAGGCAGATCGCATCGCCCACCCGGAAGCGACGACCCACGAGCGCGTTGACGTCGACCCCACGGGTGAGCACGTTCCGCCGCGTCTCGGCTGGGGTGAGGGCGATCCCGGTGCGCGCGACCATGGCCTCGATCCCCTCGGCGGCGATGAAGGTGATGTGGGTCCCGGGGATGCCGAGGCCCGCGTAGCGGTCACCGCGGATACCGGTGCCAGCCTCGAGCACCGCCTCCTCGATGGCGACCATCGGCTGGGGACGCGGACCCGGCGCATGCACGTGAATCGCCTCGACCGCGCCATGCTGCAGCGCCGTCGCGGCTGGTGTCCGCTCCGCGAATCCCATGACCGCCGGATGATACGGGCTGGGCATTCGGCTGTCGCCAATTCGACTGCCAGCGCGTCGCGTGCGCGTCATCATCGGCGGCGTGACGACCGTGCAGGCGGCCCCGATAATCGGCTCCATGGAGATCGAGGTCCGGCGGTTCGAGGGGAGTCTCAAGGCCTGGTTCGACGCCGTCGACATCTCGTTCGGCCAGCGGGTGGTCGATGAGGATCTCCCGGTCGTGGAGGCCTACACGGAGCTCGACCGGGCCCTGGCCGCGTATGCCGGTGACCGGGTGGTTGGCACGGCCGGTATCTTCAGCTTCGACATGACCATCCCCGGAGGCCGGATGCCGGTCGCCGGGATCACGATGGTCGGCGTCCACCCCACCCATCGGCGACGCGGGATCCTGACCGCCATGATGCGGGCCCAGCTGGATGCGATCCACGAGCGCGGTGAGCCGCTCGCGGTGCTCTGGGCCTCGGAGGCGGCGATCTACGGACGCTTCGGCTACGGGCTGGCCACCTTCAAGGCCAGCATCGAGATCGAGCGCGCCCGGGCCGGCTTCCGGGAGCAGCACGTTCCGCGGGGGACCTTCCGGTTGCTGGAGCCCGACGAGGCGACGGCCGCCTGCCGGCCCGTGTACGAACGCTACCTGCCGACGCGCATCGGCGCCTTCTCGCGCAGCGAGGGGTGGTGGCGCGCTGAGTTCATCCACGACCCCGAGCGCTGGCGGCGTGGCGGAGGACCCGCCTTCTTCCTCCTGCACGAGACCGATGGCGTCGGCGACGCCTACGCGCGGTACCGGATGCACGGCGACTGGGACGAGCGCGGGCCCAAGGGATCGATCGACGTCCAGGAGGCGATTGCCCTGAATCCAGCTGCCGAGCGCGAGTTGTGGGCATACCTCTTCTCCGTCGATCTCTCGGCCAAGACCCGGGCCTTCAACGTGCCTGTCGACTGGGGCATGCGCTTCATGCTCAGTGAGCCACGCCGCCTGGGAATGACGATCGGCGACGCCGTCTGGCTGCGGATCGTGGATCTGCCCGCGGCGCTTGAGCGGCGGGCCTACGCCGGCCGCGATCGGCTGATCCTGGAGGTGCGCGACGGATTCTGTCCCTGGAACGCCGGCCAATGGGAGGTGGAGGCGAACCCGGATGGTGCCCGCGCAACGAAGACCGATGCGGATCCGGACCTCGTGGTCGAGGCGGCAGACCTGGGCTCGGCGTACCTGGGCGGGGTCAGTTTCGCGGAGCTGGGGCTCGCCGCCCGCATCGAGGAGTGCACGCCCGGAGCCGCGGCTCGTGCCGATGCGCTGCTGCGCACCCCCCTTGCTCCGTGGTGCCCGGCCGTCTTCTAGCTACCCGGGCGTCGTCGCCTCGCCCACCCGGCTCTCCTCTGTCCTGGCCCTGGTGCTCGGGTTCCGGATGCCGACGCCGTTGACGGCCGCGCCGGCCGCGCAGAGCGCAGCCGCGATCAGCATGGCCAGGTGGAAGGCATCGGTCGAGGCCCCTCGCGCCGCGTCGACCTCCATCGGTGTCGCCTGGCTCGGCGGATTCAAGGCAGGGAACTGGTCTCGGACCGCTGGGCTGTCGGTCTGGAGAGCGGGAAGGCGCGCGCCGAGGCTGCCGTAGAAGCTGGCACTCACGCCGATGAAGATCACCGCCGTCGCAAGCAGCGGCCCGATCCGCGAGAGGGCGTTGTTGATTGCCGAAGCGAGGCCCGAGTTGCGTGACGGAACGGACGTCATCAGCGCGGTGGTGAGCGGAGCAACCAGCAGCGAGATGCCGCTCGCGAACAACAGGGTGCCAGGGAGCACGTCGATCAGCACACTCCCCGGCGGGAGCAGGCTCGAGGGACGGGCGAGGGTCGCGTCCCAGGTCTGGCTGCTGGCTGGGATCCGCGCCAGCCACAGCAGGCCCGCCGCCATCAACGTGGGGCCAACGGTCATGAAAACGCGTGGACCGATGCGGGCGGCGAGCGTGCCGGCCTGGGTCGAGATGACCGCCAGGAAGATCGCGATCGGGATGCCGACCAGTCCGCTCGCCAGCGCGCTGTAGCCGAGGGCTCCCTGCAGGAAGATCGCCTGGAACGAGCCATAGCAGTAGAGGGCTCCGTAGATCAGCATGGTCGAGATGTTGGTGACGGTGAAGTTGCGCGAGCGGAAGAGCGACGGCGGCACGAGCGGACGCGGTCTGCGGGTCATGAGCGGCACGAGGGCAATGGTCATCACCGCGCCCAGCCCCAGCGAGACGAAGGCGAGCGGGTCGGACCAGCCGGTCGCCTGCCCTCGGATCCCGCCAAAGCTCAGCCCCCCGACCGCCAGCGCGATGGCCGCTGCGCCCAACCAGTCGAAGTGGCCGGTTGCCTCGGAATCCTTGCTCTCGTCGATGGCCGTCCATGCCAGGTAGAGCGCCGCGGCGACCAGGGGCGCGTTGATCAGGAAGGCGACGCGCCAGCTGATGGTGTCGACAAGGAAGCCGCCAACCACCGGCCCGGCGATGGTCGTCACCCCGGAGGCGGCCGCCCATACGCCGAACGCGCGGCCACGATCGTCGCCCTCGAAGGTCGCGTTGATGATCGCCAGCGAGGTCGGGACCAACACCGCGCCGAAGGCGCCCTGGATGAGCCGGACGGCGATCAGGACCTCCATGTTGGGAGCCAGTCCGCAGGCGATGGAGGTGGCACCGAAGCCGCTGAGCCCAATCATGAACATCAGCCGACGGCCGTAGGTGTCGGCCAGGGCGCCCGACAGGATGAGAAGGGCGGAGAGCGTCAACAGGTAGCCGTTGACGATGTAGGACTGCCCCTCCAGCACGGTCACGAAGGTCGCAGGCAGGTCCTTGCCGATCGCCTTGAGGGCGACGTTGACGACCGTCGAATCGAGAAACACGATCCCCGAGCCGAGAACCACGGCGACCAGGGCCCAGGAGCGGCGCTGCATCGCGCCATGATGGCGCACGCGTTGCGTCGGCGGTGGCGACTGCTCCACACTGCGCATCTGTGACAGCGGCGACGCCCTCCGCCCCGAGCCTGTCGCCGTACGCGGTCTTCCGCAACCGCAGCTTCACCCTGCTGTGGACCGCCCAGCTCGTCTCCACCGCGGGCAGCGCCCTCACCTCCCTGGCAGCCGGGATCCTCGTCTTCCGCGTCACGAACTCAACCCTGTCGGTCGGGTTGATGCTGATGGCCACCGCGGCGCCGAGCCTGCTGGTGGGCCTGGTCGCCGGCGTCTTCGTGGACCGATGGAACCGCAAGGCGATCATGGTCACCGCCGACCTGCTGCGAGCCGCGGTGGTCTTCGCCATCCCCATCCTGGTGCTCGGCCACTACCTGGCCCTGGGCATCGCCTGGTTGTACGCGTTGGTCGCCCTTTCGTCGGCGATCACCCAGTTCTTCGATCCGGCCAACGAGAGCGTGCTGCCCGAGATCGCCAGCGACGAGGAGCTCGCGGCCGCGAACTCGCTGATGTCGATCAGCAGCTTCGGGTCGACGGCCATCGGCTTCGCGGCCTCCGGCCTGATCGCCGCCACCCTGCCGATCGAGTGGGCATTCTGGATCGATGCCGTCTCCTTTGTCTTCTCGGCAGCATGCATTGCCCTGGTGCGCATCGGTCACGTTCCTCCCGAGGAGGAGACGAGCGTCGAGATCGTGTGGCGCAACCTGAAGGCAGGGGGGAGCTACCTCCTCTCGACGCCCATCCTGCGATCGCTCTTCATGGTCTCGGCTCCCGTTTACCTGTCGTTCGGTCTCTGGAACACCCTGCTCCTGCCCTTCGCCCTGGGGCCGTTGCACGGCACGACATTCGAATATGGTCTCCAGGAGGGGCTCACCTCTGTCGGCTTCGTGGTCGGTAGCCTGGTCATGGCGAACGTGGCGGATCGATGGCGGGAGGGGCAGTGGCTGGCGATCGGCTTCTTCCTGATGGGCGTTGCGGGCGTTGCGTACGGGCTGGCCTCGAACATCTGGGTGGCAATCGCCTTAGTCATGCTCACCGGCCTGTTCAACGCGCCAACCAGCATCGGCCGCCGGCTGGTAATCCAGCGCAACACGCCGCGTGAGTTTCGAGGGCGAGTGAACAGCGCCTTCTTCGTGAGCCGCGATGTCGTCTTCCTGATCGGCATGGGACTCGCCGGGCTTGCGGACCTGATCGACATCCGGATCCTGGTCGTCGGCGGCTCGCTGATCCTGGTGGGTGCCGGAATCTGGACGACGCTGCTTCCCGGCCTGGGACAGCCGGCCGCCGAGTGGCGGCACGCTGTGCGGCTGCTGCGCGCCGCGCCATCAGCTCCGGGCCTGAGCGCCGCGCGACCGGCCACCCTGGCGGACTTCGACCTGCTCGTCGGCGTCCTGCCGGTTTTCAGCATGCTCACCGACCGCCAGCGGACGAGCCTGGTGGCCTCAGCTCGCGTGAGCGAAGCGACGGAGGGCGCCCGCGTGGTCACCGCCGGCGAGACCGGCGACACCGCCTACTTCGTCCTCACCGGCAAGACGGTCGCGGGTATCGCCGACGATGCGGGTGAGTACCGCGCCCTGTCGTCGATGGAAGCCGGCGACTTCTTCGGTGAGATCGCCGCACTGACCGGCAGCCGCAGGACGGCGAACGTGGTCGCCGAAGAGCCGACCACCTTGCTGGAAGTGCCGGCAGCTGCCCTCCGTCAACTGATGGCGACTCCCCAGATCAGCGCGCTCGTCTTCAGCAAGCTCAGTGAGCGCCTGTCACGGACCAACGCGGACCTTCCTCGATTCGCGGGCCTGGACCAGGAGACGCTTCGGGACCTGCGGACACGCCGACCGCCTGGAGAAGCTCTCCCCGAGAGCGACTGACGGGATCCTCCGCAAGACGATCTAGGATGGACCGATGAGCCTCTTCTCGGCCCTCCGCCGGCTCCTCTCCATGCGTGCCGGCATGCGACCCGGTCAGGTGGCGATCCTGCGTCTGTATGGACCGATCACCGGCGGCGCGCGCTCCGCTGACTGGATCGAGAGCATCCGCCGGCTGCGCGACTCGGCACGGGTGCCGGCCGTCGTGCTCGACGTCGACTCGCCGGGTGGCTCAGCGCCTGCGTCCGACTACCTGTACCTCGCGCTCGCGCGACTCGCCGCGGCCAAGCCACTGGTGACGCACGTGCGAGGGATCGGCGCGTCCGGTTCGTACCTGGCCGCGTTGGCGGCCGCCAGGATCGTGGCCGCGCCGAACGCCCTCATCGGCTCGATCGGGGTCATCAGCGCCGGCCCACGCTTCCCCGAGCTGCTGGCCCGCCTGGGCGTCCAGGTTCAGGAGACGAAGGCAGGGCGCCTCAAGGGTGCCGGCGCGCCGTGGCGCGTCGAGACGCCGGAGGAGGCCGCCAAGGAACGCGAGATCGTGGATGCGTACTACGAGGCGTTCGTGTCGCGGGTGGCCGAGGGACGCCATCTGCCCGTCGAGCGGGCTCGGGAGCTCGCAACCGGGGAGGTCTGGCTCGGGACGAAGGCGGTCGAGCTCAACCTCGTCGACGAGGTCGGCGACCTCGACCGTGCCATCGAGGTGGCCGCGCGGATGGCCGGAGTGCCGGCCAAGGGTGTTGTGGTGCGCGCCCGCCGAGGCCTGCTCCCCCGTCTGCTCGACCGCTTCGCCACGCGCGCGGTGGGGTCGCTGGCGGACGCCGTCGAAGCCGAGCTCTGGCGCCGCGACCCGCGTTACTGAGCGGATGGCGCGGCGGTGAGCGCGGCCTCAATCGACCGCCTCCTGGCGCTGCTCGTCGGCCTCCTGCTGGCGAGCGGGCTCCTGACCCTTCGCGCTGGGATACCCGCGACGGCGCCACTCTTCATCCTCCACGGGCTGCTGGCTGGAGCGCTCGCCGGTGCGATCGGCATGAAGCTCCGGAGCAGCCTGCCTCAGGCCATCAGGGGGAGCAGATGGGGTCGCATCACGCTGGGGCTGCTGGTGACGTTACTCGGAGCAGCCGCGCTTGGCGGCGGTTTCGCGTGGGTGGCCAGCGGCAGGATCCTGGCCATTGGGCCGTGGACCGTCCTGACGCTGCACGTCTGGGCGGCGCTCGCCCTCATTCCCCTGCTCGCGGTCCATCTCCTTCCACGTCGATGGCGCCTCCTCAGGCTGCGGATGACGGGGCGCCGCCCGACCGGCGCGGACAGCGCCCTTCCTGGCCATCGGATCAGCCGGCGCACACTGCTCGCCACCGCGGTGCTCGGAGTCGCCGGCCTCGGCGCATGGCTGGCGGCCAATGCGGCAGACGTCCTCGCCGGTGGTCGCAGGCGGTTCACGGGCTCACGCCCGCTGGCCGACGGCGGCATGCCACCCGTCACAACCTTCTTCGGCGAGCCGACGCCGGCGATTGACCCGCACGCCTGGCGGCTCGTGGTCCGCGGGCGCGTCGCCGGGGAGGTCAGCCTGGGGCTGGATGAGCTTAAGGGGCTGGAGCAGTCGACCATCCAGGCCACGCTCGACTGCACCTCGGGGTGGGCGATGACGACGGCGTGGTCCGGGCTGCGGGTGGCCACCCTGCTCGAGGCTGCCGGGGTTCACCCGGAGGCGCGGGAAGTGGTCGTTCGCTCCGTCACGGGCTGGGCAACCAGCCTTTCACTCCGGGAGGCACGCTCTGCCTTGCTGGCGACGCACGTCGCCGGCCAACCCCTTCCAGCGGGCAACGGCGCACCGGTTCGGCTTGTGGCACCCGAGCGGCGCGGCCTCGACTGGGTGAAATGGGTCGACCGCGTGGAGGTCGTCTAGCGGTCCGTGTCACGAGCGCACCCCGGCGACCGTGAGCGGCCCGGGACCGCCTGACCGTTAGACAGGGAGCGGCGAGTCCCGGGAGCATCCGAGGCGATCTTTCCCGAGCTCAGTAACCGGGGCACAGAGCCAGAGTCGGCTCGGACATTCCGGCTAACGGTCCGGGGGTGAGAATGTGACGAAGTCTCAATCCTAAGTGCGCGCGGGCTACGCCTCGAGGTATTCGAAGCGGGCGGTGAAGTGGCGGAGCGCCGGCGGCTGGTCCACGATCCGCATGCCGCGCAGCTCGCTCGCGCGCTCGGCAACCCATCGGACGACCTCGATCACGTAATCCACGTGGGACTGGGTGTACACCCGCCGCGGAATCGCCAGCCGCACCAGCTCCATCGACGCAGGGCTCTCGCTCCCGTCGGGATGCACCCCGAACATGACCGTGCCGATCTCGCACCCGCGGATACCGCCCTCGCGATACAGGGCCACCGCCAGCGACTGCCCCGGGTAGGCCAGGGCCGGGATGTGCGGCAGCAGCACCGCCGCGTCGAGGTACACGGCGTGGCCGCCTATCGGCTGGACGCACGGTACTCCGGCATCCACCAACGCCTCTCCGAGATAC
>VBJP01000296.1 GCA_005880165.1 Chloroflexota bacterium
GATCACCAGCGCCGTCAAGGCCAAGCTGGCCGCCGACAAGCTAGCGACGCTGACGAAGGTCAGCGTGGACACCGTGAAGGGCACGGTGTACCTGAACGGAATCGTCGACAGCTCGGAGATGAAGGTGCGCGCGGAAGAAGTTGCGCGTCAGGTCCAGGGAGTCCGGTCTGTGGTCAACAATCTGCAGGTGAAGAGCGGGTGATCGCCCGCATCAGTACCCCGCGATGTAAGGGAGCACACACCGCCTGCCTCCTCAGCGCGAGATCCGGAGAATCCTGTCGCCCTCTGCGCCGCACGTTCCCCGCCCGTCGCAGTTGCTGGTGGTGACGTAGAGCTGGCCGTCGGGGCCCTGGATCACCTCGCGCAGGCGCCCGAACTGGCCGGCGAAGTAGGACTCGTGCGAGGTCACGGCGAATCCCGCGGCCGGATCGAAGGTCACGCGGACCAGGCGCTGGGCGCCCAGGCTGCCGATCAGGATGCTGCCGGTCCACTCGGGGATCGAGCTTCCCCGGTAGATCGCCATTCCGCCCGGTGGGACCGCGTTGCGCCAGACGATGGCCGGGGTGACGAGCCCCGCGCCTCCTTCGCAGCCGTAGATCGTGGGCCACCCCAGGTTCGCTCCGGCGCGCACGAAGTTCAGCTCGTCGTGGCCGGTGCGACCCAGCTCGCCGGTGGGGCCGTGGTCGGTGATCGCCAGCGTGCCGTCGTCGGTCCAGTCGAGGCCCTGGGTGTTGCGGACGCCGGTCACGAAGATCGGCGAGCCGGGGAAGGGATTGTCCGCCGGCACCGCGCCGTCGGGGCGGAGCCGCAGGCCCTTGCCGGCCAGCGTGCGCGGGTCCTGGGAGTTGTCGGCCGTGCCGGGGTCGCCGGTCCCGACGTAGAGCATTCCGTCGGGACCGATGCGGAGGCGCCCGCCATTGTGTCGCGGACTGCTGGGGATCCCGTCGAGCAGGAGGGACTCGAAGACGGCCGACGCGTGGTCCTCGCTGAGCTGCCAGCGATCGAGCCGGTTCGAGCCGGCGGGCGCCGTGTAGTAGAGGAAGAACAATCGATTAGAGGCGAAGGCGGGGTGAAGGGCGATCCCCATCAGCCCCCCCTCGCCCGTCTCGCCGGTCGGAATGGTCGCCACCGGCTCGGGCTGCAGCACGCCGTCACGCAGCAGCCGCACGCGGCCCGGGCGCTCGGTCACCAGGATATCGCCGCCGGGAAGGAAGGCCAGGGCCCAGGGCACCTCCAGGCCGCTCACCACGGCGTCGGCGCGGACCGGAACGCTCCCCGGCGGACTGATGCCGCTCTCCACCAGCACGCACCCGAGCCTCGAGCTGCCGGCCGTCGTCGCGTCGGTGATGGTGGCGCCCAAGTCGGCGAGCGCGGCGGCGAGGAACAGCGGGAAGCTGGGCGCGGCGCTGCTCGTGTAGAAGACGTCGCCGTTCTTCAGGTAGTGAACGACGCCCGACTGGACGTTGATGCGGAGGACGTCGCCCGTCACGAAGGTGGTATCCGCGCGGTAGACGCCGTTCTCCCGCACCTCCGCGAAACCCGACTGCAGGTGAATGCCGAAGTCGATGTTTTGGGGCGTCGGGTCCAGGAAGGCGTGGGTGAGCCCGGCCACGCGCAGGAGCGTCGTCTCGATGGCGGTGAAGTTCACCTCCGCGTAGCCTCCCGGGGACGTGATGCGCTGGTCTTCTGCACCGAGTTGTCGGTCGCGGTGGCGTTGACGAGATCGGTCCACACGATCTTCTGGCCGGCGCCGCCGCCGCCCGTGCTGTTGACCAGCACGGAGACGGTGCCGCCATCGTCGTTGGCCACGGCCAGGTCCAGCTTCCCGTCGCGATCGAAATCACCCACCGCGACCGCCCAGGGACCGTTGCCGGTGCTCACGTTCACCGCCGGCCGGAAGGTCCCGTCGCCGTTGCCCGGCAGCACCGAGACGTTCGCCGACCCGTAGTTGGCCACGGCCAGATCCAGAGCCCCATCGCCGTCGAAGTCGCCGACGGCCACGCCGGTGGGATTGGTGCCCGCCGTCAAGGTCAGCGGAGCGCGGAAGGTCCCGTCGCCGTTGCCCAGCAGCACCGAGACGGTGCTGGACGTTTGGCTGGCCACCGCCAGGTCGAGCATCCCGTCGCGGTTGAAGTCACCCATCGCCACCGAGGTCGGATGGGCGCCGACCGCGAAGGTCCGCGCCGGCTGAAAGGTGCCGTCGCCGTTGCCGAGCAGGACCGAGACGCTGTCAGAGCCACCGCCGCTCATCGCCGTTGAAGTCGCCCACGACGATCGAGATGGGATTGGTGCCCACGGCGAAGGTTCGAGCCGGCCGGAAGGTTCCGTCACCGTTGCCCAGCAGAACCGAGACATCGCCGGAGCCATAGTTGGCCACCGCCAGGTCCAGCAAGCCGTCGCCGTCGAGGTCGGCCACCGCCACCGCGTGAGGGGCGCCGCCGGCGGCAAAGCTCACCGCGGGCCGGAAGGTCGCATCGCCGTTGCCGAGCAACACCGCGACGCTGTCGGAACCCGAGCTGGGCACGGCGAGGTCCGGCACCCCGTCGCGATTGAAGTCGCCCACCGCGACGGAGGAGGGCTCACGGCCGGCAGGGAAGCTGCCGGCCTCGCGGAAGGTGCCGTCGCCGTAGCCCAGCAGCACCGTGACGGCGTCGGACGAGCAGCTGGGCAACACGAGGTCCGGCACTCCGTCGGCGTTGAAGTCGCCGATGGCCACGGCCTGAGGACAGCTGCCGACCGGGAAATCCCTCCTGCCCACGAACGATACCGCCTGCGCAGCGGCGGACCCGGGAAGCATGAGCCCGAAGGTCAAGATCACTGCGACGAGCCATGATCGTCTCGCTGAGTGTCTGATCACCGCGGACCTCCTCCTGTTGAGCCGCCCGTGTTCTCGAGGGCGGCGCTCGGGGTCATGGAACTCTCGACGCGGCCTCGGCAGAACAAGACCGCTGACCCGGGTTTCTCCGACAAGCTCCCAGGGTAGAGTTCCGGTCAGGTCGGGACGGCCACGAAGGTCGAGCGCGTTGGGACGGTGCAACGACACGCCACACGTCGCGCAGCTTCAGGACACGGCTTCGCGCGGCTGCGCGGGCTCCGCCCCCATCCCATGGGTTCACCGGGGCGATTGATGGCGGTACGCGCGGGTCGCGCCGGCGCGTACTCCCGACCTCGCGCCCAGACAGTAGAGCCCGCGAGGGAGGTTGCCTATAGGGCGGATTCCCGAGATCGAGGCGGGAAAACTCCCGGACGTCCCATCAGCACCAGCAGGCCAGCAGGTCCAGCAGGCCCGCGCGATCGTGGGCGAGCTGGGTCCGCGTTGGACGCTCGTGGGATACGTTTCGACCTTGTCAGCTCAGAAGCCCGCGCACTGGCCCTTCTCGTTGACTCCGAGCGGGGCTCGGCCTCGAGCCGCGC
>VBJP01000297.1 GCA_005880165.1 Chloroflexota bacterium
ATCCTCGGCGTGGTTGGCGCCGTCGCCTTGCTCCTCGAGCGTCGCCTGCTGCTGCCGATCTGGTTCCTGGTGCTGTTCACGATCGACCAGCGCAGCGGCATCTCCTATTCCATGGTTCCGTTCGCGATGATGGCCAGCCACGCAGCGACCGACGTGGTCGTTCGTTGGCCGGCCGCCCTGCTTGCTTCCGGGAAGGGTGTCGCCTGGGATCGGTACGCCGCAAGCCTGCTAGCCGCGGTGCTGCTGCTCGCTGCTCTGCTTGGAGCCCTGACTACGACCGTCGCTCAGGAGACTCCGTTGAGGGGTGTGGACAGCGACGGTATCGACGCCATGGTCTGGATCCGTGACAACCTCAATCCCGAGAGCCGCTTTGTGGTTCTGGCGCCTTCGAGCTGGGAAACGGACTCGTATGGCTCATGGTTCCCCGCCATCGCGAGGATGCAGAACATTGGAGCGGTGCAGGGATATGAGTGGCTGGGTCTCGACGCCTTCGCCGCTCAGAAGGAGCGGCATGCCGAGATCCAGGCCTGCGTCCCGCACACGGTGGACTGCATCGAAGGGTGGATCCGATCACAGGCCACCGCCGTGGACTATCTCCTCATACCCAAGGCCGCTCCTCCCAAGGCGGACTGCTGCCCAGCAGCGCGCGAATCCCTTCGCGAATCCAGCGACTTCCGGGTGGTGTACGACGGTCCCGGTGCCACCGTCGGGGCACTCATCGGGCCCGAAAGTCAGACGGACCCGGTCTTGGTGGGTGCTGGGGATGTCGCGGCTTGCGATTCCGCAGGCGCGGCCAGCACCGCCGCGCTGGTGGCCGGCATCCCAGGGACAGTCTTTACGCTCGGCGACAACGCGTACGAGACCGGTACGGCTGAGGAATTCGCTGCCTGCTATGACCCCACCTGGGGCCGATTCAAGGATCGCACGCGGCCGACGGCGGGCAACCACGACTATTTCTCCGATGCCGCCACGCCGTACTTTGACTACTTCGGGGAGGTGGCCGGCAATCCCAACGAGGGCTGGTATAGCTACGACGTCGCCACCTGGCACGTGGTGGTCCTCAACTCGGACTGCGGCTCCGTAGGTGGCTGCGGTCCGGGCTCGCGCCAGCTCACCTGGCTCGCTGCCGATTTGGCAGCCACCAACGCCCCATGCACCGTCGCCATGTGGCACCACCCGCTCTTCACTTCGGGGTCCGAACTGCCTACTCCTGCGACGGCCGACCTCTGGCGCGTGCTGTACGCCTCGGGTGCCGACCTCATTCTCAACGGCCACGACCACGACTACGAGCGATTCGCTCCCATGGCGCCCAACGGCACCCTGGACGAAGCAAGGGGGCTCCGCGAGTTCGTGGTTGGCACCGGAGGACGCAACCTGCTGCCCTGGCGGTCGCTCCCAGCCCCAGGCACCCAGGTCCGAGACAACACGACCTTCGGAGTCCTGAAGCTGACCCTTCATGCGACCAGCTACGACTGGCGCTTCATCCCGGTCGTCGACGGCGCCTTCACCGACAGCGGGACCGGAACCTGCCACTGAAGGCGGGCGACTGACGAGGCCCTATTGCGTCGTGCGGCGCCCGTAGAGCCAGAGGCCCAGCGGGAAGCAGACCGCCAGGATGCCGAGCGACCACAGGATGGCCGGGATGGCGCTCGGGCCGGCGCTGCCCTGGAGGGTGAGGCTGCGCACCGAATTGATCACCAGCGTCATCGGCTGCCGATCCGCGAACCAGGCGAGCCAGCCGGGCATCGACTGGGTTGGCACGAACGCGCTGCTGACGAAGGTCAACGGGAAGACCGCGGCGAAGATGATCCCCTGCAGCGCTTCGGGCGTGCGGACCAGCGCTCCCATCGCCACGCCCACCCACGATAGGGCAAAGCCGAACAGCAGCATCACCCCAATCGCAGCCGCGCCACCCAGGACGCCACCCGACGGCCGGAAGCCGACGAGCATGCCCACGATCCACATGATCGCGACGGCCAGCGTGGCTCGCAGCAGATCGGTCAGCGTGCGCCCGGTAAGGACCGATGACTGCGCCATAGGGAGCGAACGGAAGCGGTCGATCATGCCGCTCTTGAGGTCGTTGGCCAGCAGCACGCCCGTATAGATGCCGGCGAACGCGATGGTCTGGACGAAGATCCCGGCCATCAGGAAGTTGATGTACTGCCCAGAGGCGCCGCCCTGCCCCCCAACCTTAATCGCGCCGCCGAACACGAAGTTGAAGAGCAGCACGAACATGATCGGGCTGAGCGTGACGTCGAGCAGCAGCTCGGGCGTGCGCCTGATGTGGATCAGGTTGCGCTTGACCATCTGCCACGAGTCGGCGATCCAG
>VBJP01000295.1 GCA_005880165.1 Chloroflexota bacterium
CGAGCGGATCGTCAACGTGCCGGCGCGGGGGATCGGCGAGAAGACGTTGGAAGAGCTCCGAGCCTGGGCAGAGTCGCGCCAGACCACGCTCTGGGGTGCGGTCGAGGCGGCCGGCGACAACGCCAACCTGGCAACCCGATCGCGAACCACACTGACCGGCTTCGCGGCCTTCATGCGTCCGCTCATGGAGATGGCGCGCAGCGAACCGCCCAGCGCGGTCTTCGACGCAGCGCTGGAGCGCAGCGGTCTCAAAGACGCCATCAACGACGGGACCGATGAGGGCGCCGACCGCTGGGCCAATGTCACCGAGCTGCGCAACCACGCCGCGGAGTTCGACGAGATCGCGCCTCCTGAGGGACTTGCCCGCTTCCTCGAGGAGGTGGCGCTGGTCACCGACCAGGACACCCTGGAGGACCGGCCGGATCGCGTGACGCTGATCACGCTGCACGCCGCCAAGGGGCTCGAGTTCCCGGTCGTGTTCATGGTCGGCCTCGAGGAGGGGCTGCTGCCACACCGCCGCGCGCTGGAGGACGAGCGCGAGCTGGAGGAGGAGCGGCGACTCGCGTATGTGGGCATGACCCGCGCCAAGGACCGCCTCTACCTGCTCCACGCCCATCACCGCTCGACCTGGGGCGTGGGCGCGGTGAGCGAGGCGTCGCGATTCCTGACGGAGCTGCCGGATGAGCTGCTCGCGGCCGAGCGAGAGGACATTCCCTTCCGCCGCGGGTGGGGCGGTGGGGAGCGGCGCGGCGTCGACGACGATGGCGGCGACTGGCTGCCCGGAGGTTATCGTGCGCCCCGGCGCGACCCGCGGAACCAGCCGCTGCGGCCCGTCAACCTGCCGGATCTTTCGGCGCCATCGGGCGCCGGTCGGGCACTCGAGGCTGCGCGCGAACGGGTGGCCGCGACGCGCTACGAGGAGTCGGAGGTGGATCTCGGAAGTGGGGCGTTCGGCGCACCGCGCGACGCTGGCGCAGCGCAGGACGCAGGCGCACGGCGGGACGCAGGTGCAGCGCAGGGTGCGAGCCAGGCGCCATCGGTCCGGGAAGCGGGACGGAGACGGGATCGTCGTCTCGAGCCAGTTCGTGAAGGGTGATGAGGAGGTGACCGTCGCGTTCGTGGGCCAGGGCGTCAAGCGGCTGATCGCCGAGTACGCGGGGCTCGAGCGCGCGTGAGCGACTCGCCCGCGGACCTTGCGCGAGAGGCGGAATTGGCTCGGGCCGAGTTTCTCGAGGTGGTAGCCGGACTGAAGGCGGCGCAGCGCGATCGGGCCGCGCTCGTAGGGGAGTGGGGCGTCCGCGAGATCGTTGCTCACCTCGGCTACTGGAGCGGCAACGCCGCCGAGGCACTGCACCACGCCGAGCAGGGTCGGGCCCACGAGTTTGGCGCCGATGAGATGGAGGTCGAAAGCCGCAACGCCGTGGTCGCCCGCGTTGCGCGAGAGACGGACCCGCGGACCGTGACCACCCGCGCGGAGGCCGCCTTCAACGCCCTCACTGACCGATTGCGCCGCGCGGACCCGGACTGGCTGGCCCTCACCCTGGGGGATGGCGAGACCCTTGGCCACCTTGTTCAGGAGGACGGTATCGACCACTATCGCGAGCACGCCGACGACGTGCGGAAGGCAGCGGCAGGACAGCCGTGAGGGTTGGCAGCGAGCGGGACGCCCTGATCGCGGACCTGGAGGCTGCACGCACCGCGCCGGGCCTGGTTGGTGACTGGAGCGCGCGTGACCTGGTCGCGCACGTCGCCTTCTGGTGCGATCACGGAGCCGATGCCCTGGAGCTGGCGGCATCCGGCAAGGGCGGCGACTTCGACTACGACACCAACCAGACCGATGCCATCAACGAGGAGGTCTTCGCCGGGGCGTCGACGCTGACGCCGATGGAGGCCTACGAGCGCGAGCAGGTCGCCTTCGAACGGTTTCGCGACGATCTCGCTGAGCTCGATCCCACGCTGCTCGCCGCGACCCTCGGGAACGGGGACAGCGTGGAGGCGGTGGTCCGCTACGACGGGCCTGACCACTACGCCGAGCACACCGAGCACGTGCGCGCCTGGTTCACGGGCAGGGCCGACCGGGACGACGACGAGGACTAAGCCTTTCCCGGTGGAGCTGCGGTGCGCGTTGTGAGCATTGGCACTCACCAGCAGGCATCACCCCCGACCCCCGTAGAATCGGTGCAATGCAGGAGACCGCTGTCAAGGACGCCGGGAAGGACGCACTGAAGAACCCGGTCGAGCGCGCGACGGAGCTGCGCGCGGCACTCGACGAGGCGAACTACAACTACTACGTCCTCGACGCCCCGACGATCGAGGACAAGGACTTCGACCGCCTGCTGCGCGAGCTCCAGGACCTTGAAACCGCGCATCCGGAGCTGATCACCCCCGACTCCCCTACCCAGCGCGTGGGCGCCGCGCCACAGGCCGGCTTCGCGGAGGTGCGTCACGAATACCCGATGCTGTCGCTCGGCAACAGCTTCGGCCACGACGAGCTTCGCGACTTCGACCAGCGGGTGCGCCGAGGACTCGGCCTGGGACCGGACGACCCGCCGGTGCAATACGTCGCCGAGCTGAAGATCGACGGCCTGGCGATCTCCCTCCGCTACGACGGTCGCAACTTCACGCGGGGCGCGACGCGCGGCGATGGGACGACCGGTGAGGACGTCACCGCCAACCTGCGGACGGTGCGCGCCATCCCGCTCAAGCTGCGCGAAGATCCGCCCGGCGACAAGCTCGAGGTGCGTGGCGAGGTCTACATGCCGCGCCGCGCCTTCGCCGAGCTCAATGAGCAGCTGGAGCAGGCCGGCAAGCCGCTGTACGCCAACGCGCGCAACACCGCGGCCGGCACCGTGCGCCAGAAGGATCCAGGCGTTACCGCCAGCCGGCGGCTATCGGTCTGGTCGTATCAGCTCGTGGGTGCGCATGGCCTGGAGACTCACTCGGAGTCCCTGGAGCTCATCCGCCGCCTGGGCTTTCCGGTCAATCCCAACATCCGGCGGGTGAATGGCATTGACGAGGTGATCGACTACGTGGAGGAGTGGGGGAATGCGCGTCACGAGCTCGACTATGAGACCGATGGCATCGTCATCAAGGTCGACTCGATCGCCGAGCAGCAACGGCTGGGATTCCTCTCGCGATCGCCACGCTGGGCGACCGCCTACAAGTTCCCGGCGCAGCAGGTCACGACCAAGCTCGAGGCGATCGAGGTGTACGTGGGCAGGACCGGGGCGCTGACGCCGGTGGCGCACGTCACGCCGGTCTTTGTGGGCGGCACCACGGTACGCAACGCCACGCTCCACAACATCGACGAGATTCGGCGCAAGGACCTGCGGGTCGGCGACACGGTCGTGCTGCAGCGGGCGGGCGACGTCATCCCCGAGGTGGTGGGTCCGGTGCTGGACGCCCGGGACGGGACCGAGTGGGAGTGGTCGATGCCGGAGCGCTGCCCCGTCTGCGACACGCCAGCCGAGCGCGAGGATGGCGGCGTCGTCTGGCGCTGCCCGAACCCGTGGTGCCCCGCGCAGCGCCTGGGCGGTTTGCTGCACTTCACCGGCCGCGGCGGCGTCGACATCGAGGGCGCAGGCTA
>VBJP01000066.1 GCA_005880165.1 Chloroflexota bacterium
GGCCCGGTCTACTCCAAGGATCCCTGGCTGATCCCCCAGATCTGGAACGGCGGGATCGGAATCCCGGGCGCGATCATGGGCGGCGCGCTCGGCATCTGGTGGTACACCCGGCGGAACGCCATGCCCTTCGCTCGATGGCTGGACATCTTTGCGCCGGCCCTGCTCCTGGGCCAGGCCATTGGTCGCCTCGGAAACTTCGTGAACCAGGAGCTGTACGGTCCACCCACCACGCTGCCTTGGGGCATTCCGATCGATGCGGCCCACCGTGCCGGCACGCCCTGGGACCCGATCGCCTATCCGGTGGCGGTGACGCGCTTCATTCCGCTCTTCGCGTACGAGGCGATTCTCAACCTGATCGGGATGGCTCTCCTGCTGTATGTCGCGCGACGCTACGCCAGGCGCCTGTACGACGGCGACGTGGCTCTCCTCTACATCGTCTGGTACGGCTGGGTGCGGTCGGCGCTCGAGACGCTGCGCGTCGGCAACTGGTACATCGGCCCATTGCCGACGGCGACCTGGCTCGGCCTGGCGGGAGTCCTCGCAGCTGCAGGTTTCCTGATCCTGCGCCATGCGCGCGGCTGGGGGACGCCCGGGGCCTGGATGCGTCGAGCCCCGCCGGCCGGCACCGACGGCGGTGGCGCAGCACCGGCGCCACCACCGAGGTCGGAGCCGTCTCCTGGCTGAGCCGGAGATCCTCACAGACATCACCGCCGCGATCGGCGACACACCGCTCGTCGCCCTGGACCGACTGGCTGACGGCGTGCCTGGACGAGTGGTGGCCAAGCTCGAGGCAATGAACCCGGGCGGTTCGGTGAAGGACCGCATTGGGTTGCCGATGATCGAGGCCGCCGAGCGCGCCGGCCTGCTCAAGCCCGGAGGCACGATCGTGGAGCCAACCAGCGGGAACACCGGCGTCGGGCTGGCGATGGCTGCCGCGACGCGCGGCTATCGCTGCATCTTCGTCATGGCCGACAAGCAGTCGGAGGAGAAGCGGGCGCTGCTGCGCGCCTACGGCGCCGAGGTGGTCATGTGCCCGACCGATGTCGACCCCGACGACGAGCGCAGCTACTACCGGGTCAGCGATCGCCTGGCGAGGGACATCCCGGGTGCGTGGAAGCCGGACCAGTACACCAATCCGGCCAACCCCGAAGCTCACTACCGGAACACGGGGCCGGAGATCTGGGATGCCACCCAGGGCCGCGTCACGCACTTCGTGGCGGGGATCGGAACCGGAGGGACGATCTCGGGAGCCGGCCGATACCTCAAGGAGCGCAGGCCCGACCTGGTGGTGGTGGGGGCCGACACGGAAGGGAGTGTCTTCTCGGGTGACACGCCGCGCCCCTACTTGACCGAGGGGGTGGGCGAGGACTTCTGGCCGGTTACCTACGATCGTGAGATCTGCGACAGCATCGTGCGCGTCTCGGACCGCGACGCATTCCTCACAGCGCGGCAGGCGACGCGCAGCGAGGGCATCCTGATGGGCGAATCCTGCGGAACCGCCCTGTGGGCAGCGCTGCAGAGCGCCCGCCAGGAGGCCGATGCGCAGGCGGTCTTCGTGGTGCTGCTGCCGGACTCTGGTCGCAACTACCTCGGCAAGCTGTACGACGACGAGTGGATGCGCCAGGTTGGGGTGCTCCACGCGGATGAACGGGCGGCAGACTTCGACTGGCGCGCGACCAAAATGGGCGCGGTGGTGCGGCACGACTTCAGGCCGCTGCGTCCGCCTGAGCGGAAGCGCTTTTGAGCTTCGCGACCGGTGCGGAGTATCGTTGTGGGCGGCTGACGTTTGACAGCGAGGACTGACTCATGACCCAGGTCGCAGAGCCCACGACGGCGACCTCGACCCCTACCGCGCGCGTGCAGCACTGGATCGGCGGGAAGCGAGTGGCCGGCGCCTCCGGTCGCAGCGGGCCGGTCTACAACCCGGCCACCGGCGACCTCGCGCGTGAAGTCGACTTCGCGTCGGTTGATGAGGTGAACGACGCCGTCCAGGCGGCGAAGACCGCCTTCCCGGGGTGGCGCGCCACGAGCATCTCCAAGCGGACCGAGATCCTGTTCCGGATGCGCAACCTGGTCGACCAGCACCGGGCCGAGGTCGCCGCCTACCTGACCGCCGAGCACGGCAAGGTGCCCGCCGACGCGCTCGGAGAGGTGGCCCGCGGCCTCGAGAACCTGGAGTTCGCGACGGGCATCCCGCACCTGCTCAAGGGCGGCTTCTCCGAGCAGGTCTCCACCGGCGTCGACGTCTACCAGATCCGCCAACCGCTCGGCGTGGTGGCCGGCATCACGCCCTTCAACTTCCCCGCCATGGTGCCGATGTGGATGTTCGCCAACGCCATCGCCTGCGGGAACTGCTTCGTCCTCAAGCCATCGGAGAAGGACCCGTCGGCATCGGTTTACATGGCTGAACTGTGGAGAGAAGCCGGGCTGCCTGACGGCGTCTTCAATGTGGTGCACGGCGACAAGGTCGCCGTTGACGCCATCCTGGGCCACCCGGACATCGCGGCGGTCAGCTTCGTTGGCTCGACCCCGGTTGCCCGCTACATCTACGAGCACGCCACCGCCGCGGGCAAGCGCTGCCAGGCCCTGGGCGGGGCGAAGAACCACATGGTGGTGCTGCCGGACGCCGATATCGGCATGGCCGCCGATGCTGCCGTGTCGGCCGCCTACGGCTCGGCCGGCGAGCGGTGCATGGCCATCAGCGTGGTTGTGGCCGTTGGCGATGTCGCCGATCCGCTGGTCGAGGCGATCAAATCGCGCCTGCCAAAGGTCAAGGTTGGGCCGGGCAGCGACCCGAGTGCTGAGATGGGACCGCTCATCACCCGCGAGCACCGCGACAAGGTGGCCTCCTACCTGGTGAGCGGACCGGAGCAGGGAGCCGAGCTCGTCGTGGATGGCCGGGAGCACCCGCTCTACCAGGAGGGCAAGGGCTTCTTCCTTGGGGTCTCGCTGCTCGACCGGGTCACGCCTGACATGGAGTGCTACCGCAACGAGGTCTTCGGCCCGGTGCTCGAAGTCGTGCGCGTGCCCGACTATCCCGAAGCGGTCCAGCTGGTGAACGACAACCCGTACGGCAATGGGGTGGCGATCTTCACCCGCGACGGCGGAGCCGCGCGCCAGTTCCAGTTCGACGTCAACGTCGGCATGGTCGGCGTCAACGTACCGATCCCGGTGCCGGTCGCCTACTACAGCTTCGGCGGCTGGAAGTCCTCCCTCTTCGGCGACCTGCACATGTACGGGCCGGAGGGGATCCAGTTCTACACCCGCGGCAAGGTCGTCACCGCCCGCTGGCCGGACCCGGGCACGAGCAAGGTCGACCTCGGCTTCCCGCGCACCCACTGACGTTCGGGCGTCTAGGCCTCTGTGAGGCCATTGCGCATGCTGCTGCATGAGCGCCGCACCGCCCGGATCCGCGCTCGGTGATCAACATGGTTGCTCGGATGCCGCCCGAATGCAGTCGCCGGCGCACGTGCGGCACCATCGGTAATTTTTCGCTGCGACGCGGGACATGTAGCGTCCGAGGTGCCGGAGCCCGCCGCCGTCGGTCGGCATAATGAGGGCCCATGGCCGATTCCCCTGCTCGCTCGCCAGCGTCTACCCGCGGAGACCGCTTCGAGACGCGAACCGTGCACGCCGGCGCCCAACCGAACGCTGCGACGGGGGCGGTCATTCCGGCCATCGAGATGAGCACCACCTTTAAGCAGGACGCCGTGGGCGAGCTGCGCGACGGGTACGACTACGCCCGGACCGACAACCCGACCCGTCGCGCCCTCGAGGCAGCCATCGCCGACTTGGAGACTGGCCAGCACGGCATCGCCTACGCGTCGGGCATGGCTGCCACCCAGAACGTGCTCTACCTGCTTGATCCCGGCGACGCCATCCTCCTAAGCGACGACGTCTACGGTGGGACCTGGCGCCTTGCTGACCGCGTCTGGCGACGCTACGGCATCGAGCCAATCCCGGTCGACCTGAGCGACCTGGACGCCGTCGCCCGGGCGCTGGCCGACAACGAGACCGTCCGGATGGTGTGGGTCGAGACGCCCACCAATCCCCTCCTCAAGATCGTCGACATCAGCTCGGTGGTCCGGCTGGCAGCCGGCAGGGGGGCCCTGACCGTCGTCGACAACACGTTTGCCACGCCGTTCCTGCAGCGACCGCTCGAGCTGGGCGCGGACATCGTCCTCCACTCGGCGACGAAGTACCTCGGGGGCCACTCGGACGTGGTCGGCGGCCTGCTGGTTACCCCACGCGACGACCTGGCCGAACGGCTGCGCTTCCACCAGAATGCCGCCGGCGCCGTCCCCAGCCCGTTCGACTGCTGGCTCGTGCTGCGCGGGTTGCGAACCCTGGCGCTGCGCATGGAGCGCGCCTCTGCCAGCGCGGCGCTGCTGGCACCCTGGTTGGGTGGCCGAGCGGAAGTCGATCGTGTCCGATATCCGGGCCTGCCGGAGCATCCGCAGCGCGACCTGGTACGGCGACAGATGCGCCTGCCCGGAGCGATGGTCAGCTTCGAGGTCGCCGAGGCGGCAGGCGGCGCTGTCCGTGCCCGCGCCATCGCGGGCTGCACGCGCCTCTTCACGCTCGCCGAATCGCTCGGCGCGGTGGAATCGCTGATCGAGGTGCCGGCCGGCATGACCCACCAGTCGGTGGCCGCGACGCCGCTGGCGGTGCCGGCGGCGCTCATCCGGCTCTCCGTCGGGATCGAGAGCGTCGACGACCTGGTGGCGGACCTCGACGCGGCGTTCGCGGCGACGGCAACGTGATCGGCAGTGCTCCGTTCGCCGACCCGCTCAGCGGTCGACTGACGATCGGCTTCAAGACCACGCCCATTGGCGTCACCTGGGAGACCCTCGACGAGGTTTGGCAGGCCGCGGGAGAGCTCGAGGTCTTCACCGCGGGCTGGATGGCGGACCACCTCTCGGATGCGACTCGCGAGCGCCGCGGCCAGTCCTGGGAGGCCTTCACGCTGATGGCCGCCCTCGCCCATCGTGTCTCCGGTAAGTGGCTTGGGCACGCCGTGCTGGCGAACACGTTCCGCCATCCCGCGCTGCTCGCCAAGGCAGCGACAGTGATGGACCAGGTGACCGATGGCCACTTCATCGTCGGCCTCGGCGCGGGCTGGCACGAAGGCGAGCACGATGCCTTTGGCATCCCGCTTCCACAGATCCGCGAGCGGATCGACCGGCTCGAGTCAGCCGTGGGCGTGCTGCGTGCGCTCTTCTCCGAGGCGGCCCGTCACGAGCCGGGCGTCACGCTCGAGGATCGCTTCTATCCACTGCGGGGCGCGACCAACGATCCGCCGCCCAGCTCGACCCATGGCCCACCGATCTGGCTGGGCGCGCAGAAGCCGCGGGGGATGGCCCTGGCGGCCCGCTCGGCCAGCGGTTGGCTGATGCCCGGGAATCGGGCCGGCGAGATTGGGTACCTCGTCGAGAAGCGCGATGCCATGCTCCGCGCGCTCGAATCGACTGGACGGAATCCGGCCGGCTTCACCTTCGGTGCGCAGGTCAGCTGCGGCGGAACGGCAGCCGACCGAGGAACTGCGTTGCAGGAGGCTCGCGCGTTCGTCGACGCGGGTGCGCAGCACGTGATCCTGGGAATGGCGCCAGCGCTCGGCAGCGACGTCCTCCGCGCCATCGCGCGCGAGGTGGCCGAGCCGCTCGCCGAGGTGTCGCTCAGGATTCCAGCGTGAGCCACGGATTGGACGGCAGCCGTCGCCCCGATCCGTTCACGGAACCGGCGGCGGATGGCCCCACGGAGCTGGTGCCGAACGAGAAAGGCGACCTCGTGGAGCGTCTCTCTGCCGGCACCGCCACGATCCTGCTGGTCTGGCTCATCGGGATCGGGGCCGGCACCGCGCTGCTGGGAGTCTGGCTGCTTGTCTATCTGCTGAGCGGCGCGCGCCTGGGGATTGCAGCCCTGTTTGGCGGCCCAGGCCTCTACACCGCGCTGACCGGCGCCTCGGGCCCTTGTGTCCTTTGGCTGGCGGGCCGCGCCCAGGGCCACGGCTTGGGCTGGTTCCTGCTCACCGCGGTCAAGATCGGCCTGGTCATGCTGGCCATCCTGTTCGCCTTCGTCGCGGTGTCCATGCTGGTCTTCGGATTCGCACCCGGCCCCGGCGCCCCCATCGCGGCGGCGACCGCCCTGGTCCTGACGCTGGCGGCCACCCTCATCTGGGGCGTCGCGACCTGGCTGGCGGATCGCTACATCTCCCGCGCTCGGCTGCGCACGGGATGAGCGGTCAGATCTCGTAGCTCTTGAGCGTCTCGGCGATCTCGATCTGCCCGTCGTAGGCGGTTCGCGCCTCCTCCAACGCCCATTTCCCGTCATCCGGCAGGGGGATGTGGGTGAGCACCAGCTTGCGGGCTGCGGCGCCCTGTGCCACCTCGGCAGCCTCCGCAGGCATCAGGTGCCCGCGGCTCTGGGGCGCCGGATCGTCCTCCTTCAGGGAGCGAAGGGCGGCCTCGCACAGGAAGAGATCGGCGTGATCGGCCAAGCGGGGCAGGGCTGGGCATGGCCCGGCATCGGCGGAGAAGGCGAAGATCTTGTTCGGATCCTCACCGGAGCCGCGAGCCTGGACCCGGAATCCCCAGGTGCGCACGTAGTGCTGGGTCTCGTCGGGCTCGAAGCGGAGATCCCCGATCTCGATCGGCCGTTTGCCGTCATGCTCGTCGAAGATAAAGCTCTTGTCGAAGAAGTTGACATAGCCTGCGCCGAGGGCCAGCTCCGAGATCTGCGCCATGGAGCCGGGCGGCACGATCACCAGCAATCGCTTCTTGGCCACGTCGATCCACGGGTAGCTGTAGCGCAGCGTCACCAGGTCCAGGCAATGGTCGGTGTGCATGTGGCTGATGACGACCGCGTCCAGCTCATCCGGCGTGTTGCGGCGGAGCAGCTGGGCCACCGTTCCGGGGCCGGCGTCGAGCATGACCCGTGACCGGCCGCCTTCGACGATGTACCCCGCGCAGGCCTCACCCGGGTTGGGACGAGCCGGGCTTCGCCCGAGCACGGTCAGTCGCATGTCCGCGTAGTTATGCCGGATTCCCGCTCGAAGCGCATGTCATTTCCGCGACGCAACGTCAGGTGGACCGATGCGGCCGCAGGTACATCGCCGCGTGGCCGTGCGATTCCGTCCCGAAGCCGAGCCGCTCGAAGAGCCCTCGCGCCAAGGGCGTGGCGACCAGGGCCACCAGCCGGCGGTCATGGCATCGCTCGAGGGCACGCTCGACGAGGGACGTCGCGATGCCTCTGCCGCGCCATTCGGGATCCACGATGACGTCCCAGATCGTGGCGTACAGCCCGCCGTCGTCGAGGAGGCGGGCGACGCCCACCAGGGTGCCGTCCGGCGTCGCGGCGGTGAACCAGGTCGACCGACGAGAGGCCTCGTCGATGCGCCAGCTCTCGCGCGTCGGCCACTCTGCCCAGGCGTAGGCCGCGTTGACCTGCTCCGCGCTGAGCGCCGCGCCGGCCGTGAAGCGCAGCTCCGACCCGCGCCCCGAGGCCATCGGTCCAGGGCTCCGCTCAGCGGGCTTCGAGAGGAACGTAGTCGCGCGCGGTCGCGCCCGTGTAAATCTGCCGCGGCCGACCGATCTTGGTGTCCGCTGAGCCGATCATCTCCTTCCACTGCGCGATCCAGCCCGGCAGGCGGCCTATCGCGAAGCAGTTGGTGAACATGTTCTTCGGGAAGCCGATGGCGCGATAGATGAGGCCGGAGTAGAAGTCCACGTTCGGGTAGAGCTTGCGCTTGACGAAGTACTCGTCGTGCAGCGCCACCTCTTCCAGCTGCCTGGCGATCTCGTATAGCTGATCGTCCGCTCCCGTAGCGGCCAGGACCCGATCCGCCGCCGTTTTGATGATCGTGGCGCGGGGGTCGAAGTTCTTGTACACGCGGTGGCCGAAGCCGGGCAGCTTGAACTCGTGGTTGGGATCCTTGGCCTTGTCGATGTACTTCTGCACGTTGCCGCCGTCGGCGGCGATCCGCTCCAGGGTGCGGATGACGGCCTCGTTGGCGCCGCCATGCAGCGGACCCCACAGGGCGGAGATCCCGGCGCTGATCGACGCATAGAGGTTCACCTGACTGCTCCCCACCAATCTCACCGTCGAGGTAGAGCAGTTCTGCTCGTGATCCGCGTGGAGGATCAGCAGCAGGTCGAGCGCTTTGGCGACGTCTGGGTGGACCTCATAGGGCTCGGCGGGCACCGCGAACATCATGTGCAGCAGGTTCGCGGCGTAGTCCAGGTCGTTGCGGGGATAGACGTAGGGCTGGCCGATCGCCTTCTTGAATGACCACGCCGCGAGGGTCGGCAGCTTGGCGATCAGCCGCTGGATGGTGAGCTCGACCGCGGCTGGATCGAAGGGGTCGTGACTGTCCTGGTAGAACGTGGAGAGGCCCACCGTGGCGGAGGCCAGCACGGCCATCGGGTGGGCGTCGTACGGGAAGCTGTCGAAGAAGCGGCGCATCTCCTCGTGGATGAGCGTGTGGTGCGTCACGTCGCTGGTCCACGCCTCGAGCTGCGCGCGCGTCGGGAGCTCGCCGTAGGTGAGCAGGTACGCCACCTCCAGGAAACTGCTCTTCTCGGCGAGCTGCTCGATCGGGTAGCCGCGATAGCGAAGGATGCCGCGCTCACCGTCGAGGAAGGTGATCGCCGAGAGGCACGAGCCGGTGTTCATGTACCCGCGGTCCATGGTGATCAGGCCCGTCTCGGCGCGGAGACGCCCGATGTCGATCGCCGGCTCGCCTTCTGAGCCGCGGATCACGGGTAGCTCAGTGGTGCGGCCGTCGTAGCTGAGGGTTGCCGACTGGCCGTTGCTCGAGCCGCGCCCGTCACCGGACGCCTGGCGATCGAGATCTGCGTCGCCGTGCAGCACGGAGCGTTCGCTCATGGGATCAGGTCCTTCACAGCCTCGCGTTCCTCGAGGAGCTCGTCGCGTGTCCGGTCGATCTTGGCCTGTGCCCACGGCTCGTGCTCGATGCCCTGCACGATCTCGACCTGGTCGGGGGCGGACGCGCGCAGCGGATAGCCGAAGACCAGTCCATCCGGTACGTCGTAGCCGCCACGCAGGGGGGCCGGTACCGCGGCTGAGAACAGCTCGCCGGTCGGCTGCGTGATCCGGCGGACCGTGTCGATCACCGCGTTGGCGGCACTCGCGGCGGAGGACTGACCACGCGCCTTGATGATCTCCGCGCCTCGTTGCTGCACGATCCTGACGAAGTCCTCCTGCAGCCAGTCCTCGTCGCGAATCACCTCCGGTGCGGGGCGACCGGAGATTGTGGCGTGGTAGGCGTCCGGGAACTGGGTCGAGGAATGGTTGCCCCAGATGGCGAGGTCGCGGACCTCGTCGACCGCAACGCGAGCCCTGGCCGCGAGCTGCGAGCGACCGCGGTTCTCGTCGAGCATGGTCATCGCGAACCATCGCTCACGGGGAACTCCGGGGGCGTTCGCGGCAGCGATCAGGCAGTTGGTATTACACGGGTTGCCGACCACCACCACCCGGACGTCGTCCGCGGCATTGGCCGCGATGGCCTGGCCCTGGGTGGTGAAGATCCCGCCATTGATGCGCAGCAGGTCCTTACGCTCCATCCCCTCGCGGCGCGGAACGGCCCCGACCAGCAACGCCCAGTTGGCTCCGGCGAACGCTTCGTTAGCGGACGATGTACGCAGGATCCTGCGCACGAGTGGGAAGGCGCAGTCTTCCAGCTCCATCGCGACCCCTTCGAGCGCGGGCAGCGCGGCGTCGAGCTCCAGCAGCTGCAGATCGATGGTGGTCTGCGGACCGAACATCTGCCCCGATGCGATGCGGAACAGCAGCGCATAGCCGATCTGGCCGGCGGCCCCGGTGACCGCCACCTTGACGTGGGTATCGGGCATCGTCCCTGATCGTACGTCGCCTGACGGATACTGCGCACATGACCCGAGCCGAGGCAATCGACACATCAAGCGGCAGCACAGCTGAGCGAGAGGTCAGCCTCGAGGTTGACGGCGGTCGCATCGTCGGCTGGATGAGCGGCGTCGGCCCGCCGATGCTGCTCCTCCACGGCGGTCCAGGGCTATCGGACTACCTCGGACAGCTCGCAGGCGAGCTCTCCAGCGCCTTCACCGTCTTCCGCTACCAGCAGCGCGGCTTGGCTCCATCGGTCGTGGAGGGAGATCGCAGTGTCGAGGGGCACATGGCTGATCTGCTGCGAGTCCTCGATGGCCTCGGCTGGTCGAAGCCTTGGATCGCCGGTCATTCGTGGGGCGGCCACCTGGCCATGCATTTCGCGGTCGCCCACCCGGATCGGATCGGCGTCCTGGTAGTCATCGATCCGCTCGGCGCAGTTGGGGACGGTGGCGTGGAGGTCTTCGGGGAGAACCTCCTGCGCCAACTGCCTCCGGCCCTGCGCGCACGTGTCGAGGAGCTCGACGCCGCGGAGCAGCGCGGCGAGCAGCAGCCCGGCGACCTGGTCGAGAGCCTGGGCATCCTGTGGCCGTACTACTTCGCCAACCCGGCCGACGCGTCACCCATGCCGCCGATGCAGGGCGATCATGAAGGCCACCTGGAGACGTGGGCTTCGGTGCGCGCCCACTTCGAAGCGGGAACGTTGGAGGGTGGGCTGCCCCGCCTGCAGCTCCCGGCGATCTTCATCCACGGAGCGGTCGACCCGATTCCGGCGGACGAAACGGAGCGGAGCGCGGCCCTGGTGCGAGGAGCTCGCCTGCACGTGCTCGAAGGCATCGGGCACTTCCCCTGGCTCGAGAAGCCAGGGTCCATCGTGGGGCTGCTGCGAGGATTGGCTGTGCCCGATCAGGGGTGACGAGCGAGGAAATCCTTTACCTTGGAGGCAATCTCATCGCGCACGCGCCGGAACACCGCGAGGCGTTGCTCATCGGTTCCTGAAGCCTGGCTGGGATCATCGAACTGCCAGCGCTCGATCACATGGCTGCCCGGGATCATGGGGCAGGCAGCCGCACCTTCCTCGCAGACAGGAATGACGAAGTCCCAGTGCTGACCGATGTAGCGCTCCAGGGTATTGCTCTGCTGATCGTTGATGTCGATCCCGATCTCCTCCATCACCTCGATCGCCTCGAGCCGTACGAAGCTCGATTCCACGCCAGCCGAATGCGCATCCCACTCGGGTCCGCCCCACGCGCGGAGCATGCCTTCCGCCATCTGCGAGCGGGCGCTGTTGTGGGTGCAGATGAAGAGGACGCGTCGGGTCACGGCATCAGAGTACCGATCCGCAGCACCCGCCCACTGAGGTCTCCTCGGGGATTGCTTGTGTACAAGTCGCGGGTTGCGCCCAAAACCCGGGGATAAAGGGGCTTGTCGCCTCGGGACGGCGGCCCGTATCCTGTGGTTGTCCCGAAGGGGCGGCCACCGGCACCAGAGATTGCATCAACGGTCCGGAGGCGGTTCCTTCGGGACGTTTGCGTGTGTCGCGAACCCTGGCCCCCTCTACGGGGCCCGAAGGTTGCGCTGCAGTCGACGCACGACCTCCGCCGTCTCGTCGTGCGCATGCCCGGGCTCTGAGGCCGGGCCAGCGAAGGTCCCAAACTGGCGATCGCCGGCGTCTCCCAGGCCGGGCACAATGTAGCCGCGCTCGTTCAGCTCACGGTCGACGGCGGCGACGTGGATGTCGACGTCGGGATGCGCGCCCGAAAGGGTGGCGATTCCCTCTGGCGCCGCGATCAGGCTCACCTGCTTGATCCGCGCCGCGCCCCACGCCTTGAGGATGTCCACCGTGGCCGCCGAGGAGCCGCCCGTGGCGAGCATCGGATCCAGGATCAGGCAGACCTGCACCGTCGCGGCGTCGGGCAGCTTGTTGTAGTACTCGACCGGTTTGAGGGTCCGCTCGTCCCGGTATAGACCGATGTGCCACACCTCGGCCGATGGCATGAGCTCGAGCACCGCCTCGACCATGCCCAAACCCGCGCGCAGGACGGGAATCAGGCCGACCTTCGGCTCGACCCGCAGCCCGTCCATCGCCTCAAGGGGGGTCTCGATGGGGCGCGGCTGGGTCGAGAGGTCGGCCATCGCCTCGTAGCCGATGAGCCAGGAAAGCTCGCGCACCAGCTCCCGGAACTGTTTCGGATCGGTGCGCTTGTCGCGCAGCAGGGAGAGCTTGTGGGCGACGAGGGGGTGACGGCTGACTTGGAGGTTGGGGTATCGGTCCTCGAGGGCCATCGGGCGCATTCTAGGCTGGG